>CADBOE010000027.1 GCA_902796205.1 uncultured Ruminococcus sp.
AAAGCTGATTGTATTTTTCAGCCGCAAACGGCGATTTTGATCAAATGCGGCTGAAAGCTGATTGTAATTTTCAGCCGCAAACAGCGATTTTGATCAAATGCGGCTGAAAATATGCTTTGAAATTTCAGCCGCAAACGTTGTTTTGGGCGGAATGCGGCTGAAACCGCTTCGAAATTTTCAGCCGCAAACGGCATTTTTGTCAAAATGCGGCTGAAACCGCTCCAAGATTTTCAGCCGCAAACGGCATTTTTGTCAAAATGCAGCTGAAACCGCTCCAAGATTTTCAGCCGCAAACGGCATTTTTCTCAAAATGCGGCTGAAACCGCTTCGAAATTTTCAGCCGCAAACGACATTTTTCTCAAATTGCGGCTGAAACCGCTCAGGAAAACCGTGGTCTGTCCCCCGTTGCACCTCGGCGGGGACAGGGTCGAAACCGTGGTCTGTCCCCCGTTGCAGTTGTCCCAAACGAGACATTTCGACGCTGCGCAACCGTGGCCTGTCCCCCGTTGCATCCCCCGTTGCACCCTGCCGCGCGCTGAACCGGCTGCAGCCGTTAGCGACCGTCAGCGGGCAGGCTTATCGTTGCTGACGCGGCCGCCTGCCGGGGAGCTCCAGTCGACTTTCAGATAATAAACGAGAAGCACCGCGGCACACAAAAACCAAGTTATCGGATAGACCCAGTTGACGATATCGATCGTACCCGTGAGCGGAACAAAAATGAACAAAATCGTAACGCGGATAACGCACCAGCAGGCGAGCATCGCGGCCATCGGCACCACGGCTCTGCCGGCTCCGCGCAGCACGGCCGCGAGGCAATGGCAGGTGGCGCATAAAAAGAAGAAGCCGCTGCAGATCCGCGCCTTGTCGACGCCGTACCTCAGAGCCTCGCCGCTCTCGGTGAAAGCGTCTATAAGAAAAGGCGCAGTAAGAATGATGAGCCCGCCGATCGCCTCGGCCGAAAGAGTGGCCGTCACCAGCCCGAAGCGGGCGCCTTTGCGCGCCCGCAGCGAATTGTCCGCGCCGAGATTCTGACTGACGAAGGTCGTTATCGCCGCACTGAAGCACGTGACCGGCAGGAACGCGAATCCCTCGATCTTCGCATACGCGCCGCAGCCCGCCATTGCCTCCGCGCCGAACCCGTTGATATGCGACTGTACGACGACGTTCGCGATCGAAATTACCGAATTCTGGAATCCCGAGGGAAGGCCGTATTTGAGGATCAGCTTCAGCACGTCGCGGTCTATCCGCAGCTCCTTTACGCTTACGCGGTAGTCGGCGTCAACGCTCATCAGGCGCCGCAGGCAAAGCAGCACGCTTATCAGCTGCGATATGACCGTCGCCACGGCGGCCGATCCGACGCCCATGCGGAAAACGCCGATAAACAGGTAGTCGAGGGCGATATTGATCACCGACGAAACGATCAGATAGTAAAGAGGATGGCGCGAATTGCCGACGGCCTGCATTATCCCCATGCAGACGTTGTACATTATCATCGTGACGAGCCCGGCGAAATACGTCCGGACGTATTCCGTTGCCTGCGGGAGAACGGCGTCAGGCGTTTTCATCAGTTTAAGCATTCCTCCCGCGCCGAGCGCGCCCGCAACCGAGAAGACCACCCCCGCGCAGAAAAAGAAAACGAGCGACGTGTGGATCGCCTTGCGCATGAGCTCCCTGTCGCCAGCCCCGAAAAACCGCGCTATCACGACTCCGGCCCCCATGGCGATGCCGCTGAAAAAGCCGACGAGAAGGAAAATGAGGCTCCCGGTCGAACTCACTCCGGCCAGCGCATCGTCGCCGAGCAGGTTGCCGACAACGAACGTATCGGCAGTATTGTAAAGCTGCTGGAAAAGATTGCCAAGGAACAGCGGAACAGCGAACAGAACGATCTTCTTCGCTATCGGCCCTTCGGTCATGTTGAGATCCGCGGTTCCGGTTTTCAACGCCCCTGCCTCCGTGCTTCAGATCACCGTCCGGGCCTCCAGCCCGCGTACAGCGTAACGTCTCCCTGCGTGCCGGCCGGTATTTCCGTGACGGGCATACCGCGGCATTCCGGATCCGTGTACCAGCCGGTAAACGTATATCCGTGTCTGGACAGCGAAACGTTCAGCCTGAGCCCGGAAGCGGGGTCGTAGCTTTCCGGAAGCGCGCCGGAAGGAGTCGCGACACAGGGAAATGCGCAGATCATTTTATACAGGGTGGTGCTTTTCGAGAAATATTTCAGGACGGATTTTTCATCGTGGCGGAGGATCTTGCACATATCGGCGAACGAAGCCCACGGATCCGCGAGAATATCGCGGCCGATCGCGGCTTTTTCCGGATCGCCTCGCCCGTAGCCCTCGTCGTTGCGCCACCAGTAAAACGCGTCTTTCATATAATAAACGAAATCCTCGTACCTGTTATACGCCATGCAATAGCCGAAAAAGCCCTTCCTGAATATCTGGTGCCCGAACTCTCCGCCCCTGTCCTTTGTCAGCAGGTACGGGCACAATGCGTTCGTAAGCGGCTCGAAATTCTTTTTCTCGGCGGCTTCGGATTGCAGGAAAGCCAGAAAAGACTCCCGCGTATATACCTTGCCCCCTGCGACCGGGGCTCCGCCGAGCCTTATCACCAGATAACTGTACAGATCCGAGAGAAACGCCTCCGCGAAATCCTTTTTCGTGAAATAGACGTCGGCTCCGGGCTCGAATACGACGCAGAAGCGGCCTTCGGGAAGCGCCGGCGCGGTCTGTTTACGGGTATATCTGAAAACGCGGTCAGGCGCGATCTGCAGCGCGGGATAATCGCCCGGCTCCGGCGTCGGCGTTGACGGCGGCTTCGGCGTCGGCGTTGACGGCGGCTTCGGCGTCGGTGTTGACGGCGGTTTCGGCGTCGGCGTCACGGGAGGCACGGAGGTCGCAACGGGAACGGGTGTAGGCGTCGGCGTCGGCAATGAAGTGACAACCGGTACGTCCGTCGTCGTGACCGGCGTCGCCGGAACGGACGCGGCGGGCAATCCGGACGCGGCATCAGCGGTCGATGCCGGAATTGAAGCCGCCGGGGCGGTCGTGATCTCGATCAGCGCCGGATCCGTCGTGCTCGGTAGATTATCCGTGGCCGCGGCGTCAGTTCCGCTTCCGTCACATCCCGAAAAGAAAACGGAAAACACCAGCGCAGACGCTATAAACGCGGCAGTCGCGGCAGTCAGCCTGAATGAACGTCCCCGTGAAGTTCTGCAGCCGTTACTCATCCGCGTCAGCTCCTTTCCGCGACGGTTCCTTTCCGCGACGGCTCATTTCCGCGACGGTTCATTTCCGCGACAGTTCCTTTCCGCGACGGTTCATTTCCGCCACGGCTCATTTCCGCGACAGTTCCTTCGAAAATCATAACAATTCTTCCTCCGTCTCGCTTCCCATGCGCAGTATCAGCCTGCCGCCGTAAGCGGCATAAGCGGGCGCAAGGCGCCTCAGTGTGCGCTTCGTCATAAATTTATCCCATACGAGGAGATCGAAAAACGTTCCGTCCTCGCCGGTGCATACGTCGAAAATCTGGGCCAGTCCGCCGCTTTCAAGGTCTTCGGCGATGCGCGACCTGAGATATTCGACCGTGTCGGGGTCAAGCTCCGCCGGAAAATGGATCACGCCGGTGGCAATGCATCTCTCCCACATGTATGAAAGCGCGTTGTCACCGCCCAGCAGCAGATCGAACGTCAGCTGATCGGCGCGCGTTTTCACACGCGACACGTCGCGGAGCTCCGAAACGCTCTCGAGCTCCATTGACCTCATGTCCGACTCCGGGAGCAATTTGGCCCTGTCCCGTATCTGAAGGTCGATCAGCCTGTCGAATTCCTCCGGCGTAACGGTTCCGGCGTCGGGCACCAGCTCGGACGCGGGAAACATGACCACCTCGAGGCAGGCGCCGCGCAATCTTTCCTCGCCGATCACGGAGCAGAGGTACAGATAATTCGCGCAGTAAACTATCCCCGGCACTTCCTCCTGGTCGAACGTTTCCGCCGCGGCTATACCGGGAGGCGCGAGCGCGGCGACCTTTTCGGCGTCCCAAGTCACGAACGCGTACAGCTGGAAGCAATCCTGCTGCTCCAGATACGTGGCGCGCAGCAGCGGCGGCTCCGACCCCACGTCGGGGCAGGTTATGCCCGGCTGATAATTGAAAAGTCCGCGCACGGCATACGGGAAAACGTCCCATTTTTTCCCGAGCTTCGCCGGCATCAATCTGGCGAAATATGAAGAAATCAGATCGGAGCAGATGAATCCGCCGCCGGTCAGCATCAGCACGTAACGTACCACCTCGCGCCCGCTGACGTCGTGATAGCTGAACTTTGAGAGCGCGGGAAAAATATAGTCGTTGAAATCGGCGTCCGTTATCATTTTGTTGACGTCGGCCATCGCTCCCGCAAGGTCGCCGCGGTCGATGCGGCCGATGAGCTTCGACGACGCGAGCATGAAGTCGTTCCAGAAGTCGTCAACAGAGAAATACGGTTCGTAACCGACGCTGAGCCCGTCGAATTCCCTGAATTGCGCTTCGTCGAGGAAATCCGCGCATTCCCGGTCGAGCGGTGTTTCGCAGTAATATTCGGAAAGAGCCTTGCTGTCGGCCCCGAATCGCCAGCATTTTCCGCATTTGCCGTCGATGCATTTCCGCAATTTCGCATCGTACTCGTTCCTGCCGTAAAGGAAAATTTTCGCGCGGAACACGCGCCTCGGGTCAACGTTTTCAAGCACGCAGCTCGTCATGCGGCTGTCAACGAAGCTCGGCGGGCAGCATTCATTCTGGTCGAGTTTCGTTACCTCCGCCTTTCCGCCGGACAATATCAGCAATCTTATGAAGCCGAGCAGATCGTGTGCCTCCGCCGGGAAAAGATAGTAATCGTTTTTGTAAAAAAAGCCTTCGATCTCAAGCATGCCGTACGGCCTTCCGTTGTTGTCGCATAAATGTATTTTCAGGTGTTTCAGGTTCTGAATACGAACACGATTTGTAATTTTATAATATTTTTGCGTCTTTGGCAAGTGCGGAGCTTGCGGCAGCGGCGCAATGCGGCATAACCGGATGGCAATGCAACGGGGGACAGGGTGCAACGGGGGACAGACCCCGGTTTCCGCCCATCCGCCGATCAACGACCTGATGAGAAAAAACGGACTTTTCACGTTATCTTCCGCCGTCGCCAACTCATTTCCCGTTATTTTCCGGGGCCGCAAAAACGCTCAACCGTGGACAAAAGCTGGTTGTTCTCCCCTCTCCTGCGGCAGGGTGCAACGGGGGACAGACCCCGGTTTCCGCGACAGCCGTTACGAAGCGGTAAATGCCTGAAATCACGCTGCAGCAACGCTTTTCGTGATTTATTTTCCGATATTTCCCGCGATTCTACCGGGCGTAGAGAACCTGCAACCGGGGACAGACCCGGGTTGTCAGTCCCGGATTTAAGAGCGGCGTTCTTTAGCGTTGTCAGCAAAAAAGAAAAAATCCGCACTGCGGCAAAGCCGAAAATGCGGATAAGCGTTTTTGTGGCTGTTTACCGGACGCGGCCGTGCGGCATCGGATCTACGCAGTCCTCTCGTTTCCGTCCGGCCGTCTTCCGGTCATTGCTCCCCGGTCATTGCTCACCGGTCATTTCTTTCCGGAGAAAAGAATCTCGTTGAACACGGTCTCAAGATATTCCTGCCTTCCGCTTCCGGGAGTCACGTTCCTGAGCCCGGCCGCGTAAGCGGCGAGCGACTCGAGAGTCTCCTTGCCCTCGACGATCCTTCTGCCGATGCCGTCTCTGTACGACGCGTACCTCTCCTCGATGAACTTCTCTATCCTGCCGTCCTCGATCATCTCGTACGCCTTGATGAGACCGAGCGCGAACGCGTCCATCCCGGCAATGTACGACAGCACGATATCCTCGATCGTATTCGACTGCCGCCTGGCCTTCGCGTCAAAATTCAGACCGCCGTTGACAAACCCGCCGGCCTTTATGACCTCGTACATACACAGAGTCGTATCGTAAACGTTCGTCGGGAACTGGTCCGTGTCCCAGCCGAGAAGCAGGTCGCCCTGATTTGCGTCAATGCTGCCGAACATGCCGTTGACCGCCGCCACTCTCAGCTCGTGCTGGAACGTATGCCCTGCCAGCGTGGCGTGATTGGCCTCGATATTCAGCTTGAAATCGTTTTCGAGTCCGTATCTGCGCAGGAAATTGGCGCACGTCGCGGCGTCAAAATCATACTGATGCTTCGTCGGTTCCTTCGGCTTCGGCTCGATATAAAAATCGCCTTTGAAGCCGACCTTGCGCGCGTAATCGCGGGCCATCGTCATAAACCGGCCGAGGTTGTCGAGCTCGAGGCTCATATCGGTATTCAGCAGCGTATCGTACCCTTCGCGTCCGCCCCAGAAAACGTAACCGGCGGAGCCGAGCTTCACGGCCGCGTCGATCCCGGCCTTCACCTTTCCGGCGGCGATCGCATAAACGTCCGCCGACGGACTCGTCGCCGCGCCGGCCATGAATTTTTTATCACCGAACATGTTCGCCGTTACCCACAGCGGCTTTATGCCGGTCTCGTTCTGCTTCGCGAGAAGGTAATCGGTCATTTCGTTCAGATATTTCACGGATTCCTCGAGCGTTTCCCCCTCCGGCGCGACGTCAACGTCGTGGAAGCAGTAATAATCTATCCCGAGCTTTTTCATAAACCCGAACGCGGAATCGGCTTTCGCGCGGTATTTCTCCATTCCACTGAGCCCGCCGGTCTTGTCCATGGTATCTCCGCCGAACATATCCGCCCCGGACGCGTTCACGGTATGCCACCAGCTCATGGCGAACCTCAGCTGATTCCCCATCGTTTTTCCGCCGATCACGCGATCCTTGTCGTAATAATGAAATTCAAACGGCTCGCTGCCGCCTTCACGGAAAGAAATCTCTCCGTTTTTTTCGATCGAATCAGTTATAATTGCCATACCCTGACTCTCCTTTCTGGATTCGCCAATATTATACTTAATCGAGCAAGGCGCTGGCAAGGCTGAAATATGCAATAATTGCTGAATTCTGTTGAAATATTGCTGACCCCGGGGCCAACGCGACGCCGGAGCTTCCGCCGAGGATTCGCCGTCAACGCCCGCAAAAAACAGCAGGCAGCACCCGGTCACCGGCTGAAAGCGGTAAACGAATGCTGCCCGCGCCGCGCTCCTGTCAGGAAGCGCACTGAGCTTTTAATTAACCGTTCGCTTTTTCGGCGGCCTTCTCGGAGAACAGATATGCCATCTTTCCGAGCGGAGCGGCGTCGCCGTTTTTATAGAACGACCACACGTCAAGCTTGCCGTCCTCGCCGTACTGGTAATTGTCGGCCCACTTGAATTTAACGTCGAGAATGCGGCTGCCGTTATCGTCGCCGATGCCGAGAAGCTCGCGCGAGACCTCGAGCATCATCTGATTGCCCTCGACCTTCATGAGACCGGTGCCGGCCTTCGACCACGTGCCGTCGGAATTATATTTCGATACGACCACTTCGTTGCCGTTGGGCTTCTCGAGATTCACGGCAAAATCGTACAGGTTCGCCCAGAGAGCGTTGCCCTCGGCGCCGCTGGAAATGAACAGCGTCATCCAGTTGTCGTCGGTGGAAGGCGTGATATCTTCGGACGTTTTCGCGTAGAAGTAAAGCTTCTCCTTGTCCTTCGCGGCTTTTATCGAAACGAAGTCGTTGCGCCCCGTATCGTCCCTGTACTTGATATTGCCGAAACCGGTGGACTTGCGGTCAACGGTGTCGTTCGGGTAGTCCGTGTATGCCGCGGAGGGATTGTTCTCCCACTGATCGAATCCGCCGTTGATATCGAACGTCACGTCTCCGCCGATATTCACGCGGGGAGCAATGCCCTTGTAAAGCCGGATGTAGTTGATGAGCTGGAGATAATAGTTGTCCCCGAACAGTCCGGCCATCGGCTCGGCGTCGCGGCTCGTATTGGGATCGCAGCAGTCAACGAACTGGATCGGGAATCTGTCGCTGTTGCCCTGCCGCTGGGCGACCCACTCGTTCCATCCGGTAACGAATATCATCTCGGGATCGACGCCAAGCGCCCATTCCCACTGCTCCTTGAAGTTGTATCCGTAAAGAACGGCGTCCTCGGACGTATCGTTCGCGCCGTTATGCCAGCTCCTCGTCCGGTCGTTCATACCGTACCAGGCTGTCGCGGACATGAGGCACGTCTGATCGTGCTGCGCGATGGAAACGTTCACGACTTCTTTTCTTCCGTTGAGGCCGTATATAGCTTCATTGGTCAGATTTCTTCCGAATTCCATCCAGGGGAAGCCGTCGGGAGAAACGTCCTCGTACTGGTTGGGCCAGACGCTCGCCTTGATGCGGAAATATTCTTTGCATTCATCGGACAGCGCCTTGTCGTTCGGGTCTCCGACGATCATCGGTTTTCCGTCCCAGTGATAGAAGAGTTCGGAAAGTCTGGGATATTTCTCGTGCAGCCTCTTGTTGCCGTAAATGGCTTTGTAAATGTTGTTGATCGTGTTCCCCGAGGAAGAATTCGTGTAATACGACAGCTTCGGAACGTTATATCCCATTTCGAAATATTCGTACCACACGTCGATCAGCTTCCTGGCCGAAGTGGAATAGTCAACCGCGTTTGTCGTATCGAATACGATAAAGTCAACGCCCGCGTCCGTCAGCATCTGGCAGTGCTTGCGGATGACCCACGTGTCCGTGGACGTGTAGTATCCGAACATCGGTTCGCCCCAGAAATGATGGGCGCCCTGCGCTCCTCCGCCGGCCTTGAGCCAGTTTTTCTCGGATTTGACGGCGTCGGGGTCGTTCAGAACGATCTTGTAGTTGTCGTAAGGGCCGGAGGTTCCGTGCTGTCCCTGCCAAAGGAAGTAGAAAATACCGACTTTGCGGTCCCGCGGCTCTCCGGCTTCGGAATCGGTGGCAACGACCCGTCCGAGATCGTCAACGGCATAATACGCGCCGTCAACCGCCGAATACGGTCCGTCGTACCTCGCGCCCCCGTCCGCAGGCTGTTCCGTCGCGTTTCCGGGCGCATCGGTCGCTTTTGTATCATCCGTTGAAAAAGAGCAGCCCCAGGCGCAGGTGAGGATCATGACCGCCGCCAGCCCGAGTGCCGCAAGTTTCTTTACGTTAATGGACGATTTCAACTGTAATTCCCCTTTCGGTTTCGTGATTATTCGCCGCTTATTGTAATATACGCTCCGGATTTTTGTCAAGATATGCGAAGAAGAGGCCCAGGGCTCACGCATGAAAAATTTGACAAAGGAACTGCAATAATGTATATCCTTCATACGGGTGATACAAATGATAAAGCAATATT
>CADBOE010000028.1 GCA_902796205.1 uncultured Ruminococcus sp.
ATCCAGTTACGAAAATGCAGAAACGCCCGATCATCATATTCTCCACGATCACCGGCAACGGCTACAAGATCGCCTGCGCCGCGGCCGAAGGCATGCCCTGCGATTACCTCGGCCCCTACAATATCCGCTACGTCAACCAGGAGGTCATCGACCGCTTCGACACGTTCGTCCTCACGTACTGGTGCAATCACGGAACCGCCGACGACGACACGATCGAACTGATCGGAAAACTCAAAAACAAAAATCTCATTATTCTCGGCACGCTGGGAGCGCCGGCGGATTCGGCGCACGCGGCGAAGGTCCGCGAAAACGTCAGGACGCTCGCCGGGCGCGACAACGCGTTGATCGCACAGTACCTTTGCGTCGGAAGCATCGACCTGAAGCGGACGTTCGAGCGCACCAAGATTCCGTTCGGCGAAAAAGGACACCTTCCCATGGAAAGATTTGAACGACAGAAGCTTACTCAGGGCCACCCCGACAAGGAAGAGCTTGCCGCCGCGGCCGAAACCGTAAGAAAAGCGATCGGAGAGCTGATGCAATGAAACTGCGCGACCTGCCCGGCAGCCGTCCCAGAGCGGTCATATACATTGCCGCCGCCGGCGTCCTGTGCGTCATTTCGGTATTCGTCTGCGTCAGCATCGGAGCCGTAAAATATTCATTCGCGGAAGTATGGGACGCCCTCGCGAACAAGGACAGCATGGCGCGCGTGATCGTGTGGGGAATGCGGCTCCCGCGCGTCCTCACGGCGGGACTCGTCGGCGTCTGCCTTTCCCTCTCGGGCTGCATCCTGCAGGGAGTAATGCGCAACAATCTCGCCTCCCCGTCCACCATCGGCGTGACGAGCGGAGCGAGCTTTATCGGCTATCTTACGCTGGTCGCTTTCCCCGGTTTCTCTCATCTGCTGCCGGTCGGATCGATACTCGGCGCCTTCGCAACCACGATGCTGATATACGCTCTCGCCTACCAGCGCGGCGTCTCTCCGGTAAAAATGATTCTCTCCGGTCTCGCGGTATCGGCGCTTTTCGGCGCGTTCAACGACATAATCAGAACGTTCTTCGCGGACAAGCTCGGCAACGCAAGCGGTTTCCTCGTCGGCGGGCTGAACAACGTCATGTGGAAAGAATTCCTGATGATATTGCCATACTCCGCCGTCGGGATCTTCATCTGCGCGTTTCTGCCGTCAAAAATGAATATATTGATGCTCGGAGACGAAACGGCGAATTCGCTGGGGCTCAGAACGGAATCCTTCAGGTTTTTCCTGATCGCCATCAGTTCCCTGCTGTCCGGAGCGGCGATCGCCGCCGCGGGGCTCATCAGCTTCGTCGGTCTGATCGTGCCGCACATTGCCCGCCTGATCGTCGGATCGGACTACCGGTACCTGTTCCCCGCATCCGTCTTCACCGGATTCTTCCTTGTCACCGCGTGCGACACCATAGGACGCGTAATAATGCTCCCGGGCGAGGTGCCGGTAAGCATCATCATTTCCTTTATCGGCGCGCCGTTCTTTCTGCTGCTGCTCCGGACAAGGAAAAAGGAGGGGTAAAATGTATTTCGGATTCGAAAACGTCTCGGTCGCTTACGGCAGGAAACAGATATTGAACAACGTGACGCTGCCGGTGGAAAAAGGCGAAATACTGACGCTGATCGGCAAGAACGGCTGCGGAAAATCGAGCCTCCTGAAAACCGTTTCGAAAGCGGTGATCCCGGCGGACGGAAGGATCCTGCTCGAAGACAGGCCGCTGAAAAAATACAGGCGCTCCGAAACCGCGCGCCGCATCGCCTATCTCCCGCAGGTCCACAGCGCGCCGCCGGATATTTCGGTCCGGACGCTCGTTTCGTACGGACGATATCCTTATTCCCGGTTCGGACGTTCGCTCAGCGCCGCGGACAAGGAGATCATCGACGAAACGCTCGATTATACAGGCCTTTCCGGCCTCCGCGACCGGGCGGTGACAACTCTTTCCGGAGGCGAGCGCCAGCGCGCCTGGCTGGCAATGTCCATCTGCCAGCAGCCGGAAATCCTTATTCTCGACGAACCGACGACGTATCTTGACATAAGCTACCAGATAGAAGTGCTGGAGCTCATACGAAAATTAAACACCGAAAGGAACACAACGATAATAATGGTGCTTCACGACATAAACCTCGCCTCCCGCTTTTCCGACAGACTGTGCGCGCTGAAGAACGGAGGGATATACTGCCTGGGAAAGCCCGAAGACATCGTTACCGCTGCGAATCTGCTGAAGGTGTTTGATATAGACGCGGAGGTATTTATGGACGGCATGCACGCAAGGCCGTTTTTCCTGCCTCTGAAAACCGTAATTCACAAGGAGGATTATTAAATGAAAAAACAGATCTTACTCGTACTTTGCTCGCTTCTCGCCATCTGCATGGCCTTCTCCGGCGCGTGCTCGACCGCCACGGACAAGGGAAAGGATCCGGCGAAAACCGAAGCTGCCGGCTCCGTTACCGACGCTCCGGCCCAGACTTCGTCCGGTTCGTCCGGCACTGACAGCGTTGACGTCACCGATCCCACGCCCGATCCCGCCGCTTACGACAGGAACGAACTCCGCGCTCAGTTTCTTTCGGAAGCCGACAAGGTGACGGTTGGCGAGGACAGCGTTACCTTCACCGACGCGAGCGGCGCGGAAAGCGTTACGATCAAAAAAAATCCGAAGAAGGTCTACAACCTTTACGCCTCGTTCACCACGCTGTGGTACGAAGCCGGCGGAACGGCGGCGGGGATCATCGGAGGAAAATCGTCCGCGGAAACCTACAAGACGTATCTCGGCCGCGATCTGAGCGAGGACGAGGGAATCGAAGTGCTGGCAACGTCCTCTTCCGGGTCGAAGTGGAGCCCCGAAACGATCGTCGCCGGTCAGCCCGACCTGATAATATGCTCGACGGCAATGAGCGGGTACAAGACCATTAAGGACCCGGCCGCGGCCGCCGGCATTCCCGTGATCGCGGTAAGCTACAACAGCTTTACGGATTATCTCAAATGGTTCAAAGTCTTCTGCAATCTGTCGGGACATCCCGAATTGTGGGAAACCGTTGCCGAAAAAGCTCTTGACGAGGTCCTCGACGTTCTTATGGAAATACCCCCGAGCGGCAATCCTTCCGTTTTCCGTATGTTCACC
>CADBOE010000029.1 GCA_902796205.1 uncultured Ruminococcus sp.
ACGAAGCGTAAGGAGCCTTCGGCTCATCGGGCTCTGCCCGAACCCGAGGTTTAACGCATTCAAGGTTTTCCGGGAAGAGTGATGTTGCATGTCAAAACAAAAAAAGAGCGATCCTCTGCCGTGTCCGGCGTACGGTATCACTCTTCCCGCTAAACCCCATATCGGGCGCTCGGGCCGCTCCTCAGCGTTGCCCTATCCTCCCGTATGGCTAAAAGCAATTATATGATACCGCTGTATTTTCAATTTGTCAATGTACAACCGCCGCCGACGAGGGTGTTCAGTTTCGAGCGGCGGCACTGTTCAGTTTACAGCGACGAAGATGTTCAATTCACAACGGCCGAGGTGTTCAACCTCGCCGCCGTATTCAAAGTTCGACTTTTCGACTTTACCCGTAACCGGCCACCCGTATCCGTCTCAACGCCTCCTGCAGCGGCGGATGCAACAAACGGTGCAACCGGGGACAGACCCTGGTTTCGGTTCGCGTATCAACGGGACCTGAAAAGTCGGCAATCACGCAGCAGCAAGGATTTCGCGGAATTATTTCCCGTTATTTCCAGAAATCGGTTTGAACCGGCAACTGGGGACAGACCCCGGTTTCCGGGCAACGTTTCGCCCCTGTCCCCGCAGTGGTGCAACGGGGGACAGACCCCGGTTGAGGGGCCCCGTTGCACGGGCGCAGGCAGCATAAAAGACGTAATAAAACGGCGTACAAAAACAGCGCGGCACCGTTCGATGCCGCGCTGTTCTATGCGCTCAAAAGTTCCTTGTCACACCGCGCCGTCAGTCCGGAGCCGGGCGACGCAGGGGTAAAAATATCTGATTGGCCGCGAGGCGCCTTACAGCCTCTCCCTCCGCTCCGCGTCAAGGAAATATTTATAAGTATCCACCGTCAGTTCGCCGCAGGCCTCCTCGTCGCAGGCAATAATGGCGTTGTTGTGATTCTGGAGGACGCTGCAGGTCCACTTGTGATTGACGCCGCCCTCGACGGAAGCCGCCAGCGCGCGGGCCTTGTTGTGGCCGCTGATCAATATCAGTACCTCTTTCGAATCGAACACTGTCCCGACGCCGACCGACAGCGCCTCCGCGGGAACCATCGAAGGATCGCCGCCGAAAAAGCGCGAATTCGCGATGCGCGTATCTGACGTCAGCTTGCGCACGCCGGTCCTCGACGTCAGGCTCGTAAACGGCTCGTTGAACGCCAGATGGCCGTCCACGCCGATACCGCCCAGAAACAGATCCACGCCGCCGTACGAGAGGATCTTCGCCTCATACCTTTCGCACTCCGCCGCCGGATCCTTCGCCATCCCGTTCAGGATATTGATGTTGTCCGCCTTCATATCGACGAGGTGGTTGAAAAAATTCTCATGCATGAACGTCCAGTATGACTGCCCGTGCTTCCGCGGAAGGCCGAGATACTCGTCCATATTGAAGGTGACAACGTTCGCAAACGACAGTTCTCCGCCGCGGTTCTGCCGGGCAAGCTCTTTATACACTCCGACCGGGCTCGATCCCGTGGGCAACCCGAGCACGAACGGCCTGTCTTCCTTATGCGCGCGGATCCTTGCCGCAATATGATCGGCGGCCCATTTGCACATTTTCTCGTAATTTTCCTGAATGACTACTCTCACGACAAAACCCCCTTTATTATTCGCCGCGCTCATCACCCGCGGCAGATCGCACCGCCCGACCGGCGCTCATCTCTGGCCGGTCACTCTCATCAGGCGACAAGTCGCACCACCCGACCGGCTGCTATCGCAAGGCAACCGGTCACCCGATCAGCGTCCCGAGCTCCGTAAACGCGTACCCGTGCGCCTCGGCCACGTTCCTGTTCGTCAGGCTGCCGAGATAGCAATTCACACCGGAAGCGACGGCCGGATCGGCGCAGGCGGCCTCGAGCCCTCCCGCCGCGATCGCAAGCCCGTACCTGAGCGTCGCGTTCGTAAGCGCGATCGTGCTCGTGCGCGGAACGGCTCCGGGCATATTGCCGACGCAATAATGAACGACGCCCTCCTCAATGTAGACCGGCTCGTCGTGCGTGGTCACGTGCGACGATTCTCCGCAGCCGCCCTGATCGATGGCGACGTCAACGAACACCGCGCCGTCCTTCATCTCCGGCAGATATCTGCGTTTGAACAGCTTGGGCGTCGAGCCGCCGGGAATGAGCACGGATCCGATCACCAGATCGGCGTCCCTCACGCTCTTTTCGATATTCGAATCGCTCGAATAAAGCGTCTGCACGTGCGCGCCGAACATGTTGTCGAGCTCCTCGAGCCGCCGGAGATTGACGTCGAGAATGGTCACATTGGCCCCCATGCCGACCGCGATCTTGCACGCGTTCATTCCGACGGTACCGCCGCCGAGAATAACGACGTTGGCCTTCGGAGTGCCGGGCACGCCGGCCAGCAGTATGCCTTCTCCGCCGAAACGCTTTTCGAGATATTTCGCCCCCTCCTGTATCGACAGGCGACCGGCGATCTGGCTCATCGGCGCAAGGCACGGAAGCGTCCCGTCCTTCTCCTGTATCGTTTCGTAGGCGACCGCCTTCACCTTTCCGGCGAGCAGCGCGTCCGTCTGCTGCCTGTCGGCGGCGAGATGCAGATACGTATAAAGAATGAGTCCCTCGTGGAAAAACGGATATTCCTCCTCGAGCGGCTCCTTAACTTTCACCATCATATCGACGAGATGCCACACGTCGGCGGCGTTGTCGATCAGCGAAGCACCGGCGTCAACGTACTCGTTGTCCGAAAAACCGGATCCCCGGCCCGCTCCTTTTTCCATATAAACGTGATGCCCGGCGGCAACGTAAGCTTTTACGTTATCCGGCGTCAATCCCACTCTGTATTCGTTGTTTTTGATTTCTTTAACGCATCCGATCTTCATGATCCCGCACTCCGCCTTTCCTGATTTTGCCCCCAAAAGTTCCGCGTTGATATTACCATCCGGGGTGGGAAAAATCAACAGGAAATGCGGAAAACGGCAGCCGGGCCGCCGGACGCGCCGGGTGAAGACGGCAGCGCTCGTCACGAAATTTTTGCGGCATGACGCATTTTTTTCACCCAGGCCGTTTATCTTAAAATGAGATCCTCATCCGGAAGAAAATCCTCGACGCCGACATTGCGAACGCCGTGATCATCCCGCCACGGCTTCATACGCAAATGTTTAAAGTGTTTGAATTTTTCAGAGATTCAATGGCCGGGTTAACCGTCCGGCCATCCGCAAGCGGACGGCA
>CADBOE010000030.1 GCA_902796205.1 uncultured Ruminococcus sp.
GTCTCCTCCGGCGTCGTTACGGCAGCGGACGGCGCGTCTTCCGTAGCCGGGTTCGCGGAAGGCGTTTCCGCGGGCTCTCCTGTCGGGTCTCCGGTCGGTTCGGCGGTAACGGCGCCGGTCGCGGCCTCGGCGGTAACGTCCGCCGGAGAGGGCGTCGGATCGCCGCCTGCCGCGGGCGTGACGTCGGCAATGAGCGCGTCCGTCGGAGCAGGCTTCACCGCGATACACGAAGATGATATCAATATCACTCCCGTCAGGATCAATATAAGCAATCTTTTCATGAAATCAGCCTCACTTTACAAGATTGAACGATTTTATAAAGATAACGTCTCCTTCGGCGCAGCTGTCGAAATAATCAAATCTTATGGAATTGACGATCCCCTGCCAGAACGGAAGCTCCGAAAGCTCCACTCTTATTTTGCCGAACTGCCCCGTCCTGTTCAGCGTGACGCGCGTGCGTTCCGACCCGTCGGGGGACGTTTTCCCGCCTGTGCATAGGAACAGATCGCATTCGTACGAGCCGGATTTGTTGCCATCCGGGATCATATATTCTATCTCTATTGCCGAATAGTCCTCCGCGTAAAGCGGCTCGTCGGCGAAAGAATAATCTATCGTCAGATGAGGATCGTGCGCCTTCAGCACGGTCACGCGCATCGCCTTTTTCCCGGAGTCGTAGTCAACGTCCGAATTGTTCGTCTGCGTTATGAGCCCGACGTTCGAGCGGACGGAGAAATCGATCGTCTCCGGGATATTGCCGGCGTCAACGGTTTCGGCCTTTTTATCCGCGACGCGCATCGTCTGGTAATTCCTGTGAAGCGACGCGTTCGACGCGAAATCCTTATTGGCGGTGAACGTCTCGCGTATGGAAGCCGTCGACCCGGCCGTGATCAGATAACTGTATTCGATCGGGTTGAAGGAAACGAGCTTTATCGTCAGCAGCGGTGCCACGTAGTTCGTCGCGCCGTCCATGTCCGATTTCGATCCGTTATAGCTGAATCGGCCGGCGTAGAGCATGTCGATATTCGGAACGTACAGTCCGAGGCCGAAGTCGTCCTTTGACGATACCCAGGCGCACCACGTTTCCGTATTGCTCCTCTGCATGAAGAAGCGGCAGCTGTCGGCGTATCTGGCGTCGCCCCAGAACTGGAGATTGCTTCTGGAAGAAAGCTTGTCGCCGGTCCAGCTTTTGTTGCCGTCGTACCACGTAAAGCGGTCAAGATAGCTTACCGTATAAAACGCGGGCAGCTCCTGATGCGCGTAACGGTGCTGCCATCCGGAGAAGTCGACGAATCTGTTGTCGACGCGCACGTACCCGCCGGTCAGGGTGTACGTATTCTCCATATAGCTTTTTGTGATCTGCCCGTTCAGCGACCAGTCCTGCGGCTGCGACTTGATATATACTGAGTCAGCGCCGACGACAACGTCGATGAGCCGGCTCGAATTGCCGTATTTGTCGCCGCCCTGTACGGGATTGTACACCCATTTGCTTCCGTTGAATTCGCCCGGGGTGTACTGCGAGTTTCCTGCCGTGCCGTAATAAGACTGCTGTATGAGGCGGCCGGTGTCGTGCCTGTTCACGAGGTTCTTGAGGCCTTTTACGGTGCAGGTCTTGTCTTCAATGTAATTGATGCCGCCGCCCCACGACAGCTGTATGCCCACCTTGAAGCGGTCGTTTTCGAGGAAATAGAGCTTGTCGTTGTGGACCTGAACGGTTTCCGCTTTTACGGAAGCGAGCGCGAATTCGGCTTTGCCGGATAACGAGTCGACAGACACGGAGCGGAGCTCCCTGCCTTTTCCTCCGGAGAGGTATGATGAGACGAGGCCGCTGAACGTGGCGTTCTCGCCGGCTTCGAGGTAGAAGTCGTCGGTTTTTTCTTTTCCGTTCTGCAGGTATTTTACGAATATCTGAAGCGGTTTCGTGGACGTGTATTTTACGGTGAGGCGGTTAAAGTCGCCGGCGAGCGTCCCGCTGTCGAACGTGAGGGTGAGGCCTTTTGTGAAGCTGAATCTGTCCGCGTTCTGCGAGGTGAATCCGGACGCGGTATATTTATATCCTTCTTCCGTCCGCATTTTTCCGTCTGCCGGCGTCGCGGGGGCGGCGGTCGGCGCGGATGTTCCCTCCGTCGGTGCGGACGTTCCGGTGTTTCCGGTCGAAGGCGCTGCAGTCGCGGTCGTCGAAGGCGTTGCCGGTTCAGATGACGTCGCGGTTGATGCGGGTGCGGTCGTCGGAGGCGTTGCCGGTCCGGCGGTGGACTCATCCGGCGCGCCTGTGGTCGGACCATCGGTTGCCGTGTCCGCCGTTTGCGTGCCCGCGTCGGCCGTTGCACCCGGTTCATCCGTCGTCTGCAGCGTCGCTTCCGCGGATGGCAATGCCGCCGTTGCTGAATTGGCCGGGGCCGGCGTTTTAAGGTTGTCGTTTTTCGCACACCCCGAAAGCGCGGCGGCAACGGCCAGAATGATCATGCCCGCGGTCAACGCCGCCAGCGTCTTCATTTTTCTCCCGGTCTTCGGTTTGGCTTTTTCGCGGACAACGCGCATTTTCATCACTCCTCTGCCGCAAATTATAAAATGCAGCGCGGGGAATTGTCAATTATTTCCGGCTGCAATATGAAGCGCGCCGACCGTGGGGCGAAGCGGCGGTTTCAGCCGCATTCCGTCTAAATCCTCATTTGCGGCTGGAATAGTGCAACGGGGGACAGACCCGGTTTTCAGCCCTGTCCCTGCGAGGATGCAACCGGGGACAGACCTCTGTTTCGACCCTGTCCCGCCAAGGGTGCAACCGGGGACAGACCCGGTTTTCAGCCCTGTCCCCGCCAAGGGTGCAACCGGGGACAGACCCGGTTTTCAGCCCTGTCCCCGCCAAGTGTGCAACGGGGGACAGACCACGGTTCCCCGGGTCTCTTTGCCCAATTCTTGAA
>CADBOE010000031.1 GCA_902796205.1 uncultured Ruminococcus sp.
AGCCGCAAATGGCAATTTTTTCAAATTGCGGCTGAAACCGCTCCAAGATTTTCAGCTGCAAATGGCATTTTTGTCAAAATGCGGCTGAAACCGCTCCAAGCTTTTCAGCCGCAAACGGTATTTTTCTCAAAATGCGGCTGAAACCGCTTCGAAATTTTCAGCCGCAAACGGCATTTTCCACAAAATGCGGCTGAACCCGCTCCAAGATTTTCAGCCGCAAACGGCATTTTTCTCAAATTGCGGCTGAACCAGCTCCAAGATTTTCAGCCGCAAACGGCATTTTCCGCAAAATGCGGCTGAAACCGCTCAGGAAAAATCAGCCGCAAATGGCATTTTTGTCAAAATGCGGCTGAAACCGCTCAGGAAAATTCAGCCGCAAATGGCATTTTTGTCAAAATGCAGCTGAAACCGCTCAGAAAAAAACAGCCGCAAATGGCATTTTTCGCAAAATGCGGCTGAACCCGCTCTGGAAAATTCAGCGCAAACGGTATTTTTCTCAAAATGCAGCTGAAACCGCTCCAAGATTTTCAGCCGCAAACGGTATTTTTCTCAAAATGCGGCTGAAACCGCTCAGGAAAACCGTGGTCCGTCCCCAGTTGCACCTGTCCCTGTTTCGGGTTCTTTGCTCACCGGAACGCCCCGGGAAATATCGGGAAGTATCTGGAAATATCGGCAAATTTTTTCGGAGAAGCGTTGATACAGCTTGCTTCTCGCCGATTCCGTTTACGTTGACGGCGGAACGGAAACCCGGGTCTGTCCCCCGTTGCACCCCGTTGCACAATGCGTTGACACCGCCTCTAAATGATGATAAAATCCTGTTCCGAAAGGGCGGCCGTTCCGCGTATATGCCCGCCGGAAAACTGTCCGGCACCGTCGGCGCCTTTTTTCGTCATTATAGAGACGCAGAAAAGAGGAATATGGATGAAAGTCATTTATAACAACGGATCCGTCGGAGAAGTTCAGGATGCCGGTGAAGAGCTTCATATTTTAAGGCATACGGCGGCGCACATCATGGCGCAGGCCGTGAAACGCCTTTACCCCGAGGCGGATTTCGCATACGGGCCGGCCAACGAAAAAGGTTTTTATTACGATATAGATTTCGGCGACACGAAAATTTCCGACGAGGATCTTCCGAAAATTGAAGACGAGATGCGCCGCATCATTAAAGAAAACCTTCCCGTAAAGCCTTTCGTCCTCCCCCGTGAAGAAGCGATAGAGCTGATGCAGAGCCGCGGAGAAAAATACAAGGTCGAGCACATCGGAGATCTGCCCGAGGATGCGGTCATCAGCTTTTATCAGCAGGGCGAATACGTCGATATGTGCGTCGGCCCTCATCTTACCTACACCAAGGGCCTCAAAGCCTTCAAGCTCCTCGGCCTTTCGGGCGCGTACTGGAAGAACGACAGCAGCAATAAAATGCTCACGAGGATCAAAGGCACGGCTTTCAAAACCCAGCCGGAGCTCGACGAGTATATGAAGGAACTGAAGGAGGCTGAGCTTCGCGACCACAGAAGGATCGGCCGCGAGATGAGTCTTTTCATGAGCGACGATCTCGTGGGCAAAGGTCTGCCGATGTTCCTCCCGAAAGGATATACGGTATGGCAGGAGCTTGAAAACTACATCAAGGAAAAGGAGCGCGCGCTCGGATACGAGCACGTGATGACTCCGTGCGTCGGTACCGTCGCCCTCTACCGGACGAGCGGGCACTGGGATCATTATAAAGCCAACATGTTCCCCCCGATGGAAGTCGAAGGCGAAAGCTTTGTTCTCCGCCCGATGAACTGCCCTCACCATATGATGATCTACGCTCACAAGGCGCACTCGTACCGCGACCTCCCCATCAGGATCGGCGAGATCGCCCACGATTTCCGCTTTGAATCGAGCGGAACGCTTAAAGGCATCGAGAGAGGAAGGCATTTCTGCCAGAACGACGCTCACCTCTTCGTCACCCCCGATCAGATAAAAGACGAAGTCGGCAAGGTTGTCGATCTCATTTTCGACGTCTACAGGGATTTCGGCATCACGAACTACCGCTGCGTGCTTTCACTTCGCGACCCCGAGGATAAAGTGAAATATCATCAGGATGACGAGATGTGGGACAAGGCCGAATCGGCCCTGCGCGAGGTCCTCGTGTCTCTGGGCATCGAATTCACCGAAGAGATCGGCGAAGCTGCCTTCTACGGTCCGAAGCTCGACGTTAACGTAAAGCCGGCCGTGGGAGCCGAGATCACCCTTTCCACGTGCCAGCTCGACTTCTGCCTGCCCGCGAAATTCGATCTGAAATACACGGACAGAGACGGAGAAAAAAAGACTCCCGTCGTTCTCCACCGCGCCATTCTCGGCTCTCTCGACCGCTTCATGGCGTATATCATAGAAGAGACGAAAGGCAAATTCCCCGTATGGCTCGCTCCCACGCAGGTCAAGGTGCTTCGCGTTTCCGAGCGTTTCGCCGACTACAGCGAAAAGGTCTGCACCGCTCTCCGCGACGCCGGCATACGCGCCGAGCTGGACGACCGCAACGAAAAAATAGGATATATGATAAGAGAAGCCCAGGTCGTCGACCGCGTCCCGTATATGATAATCATCGGGCAGAAGGAAGTCGACGAGGAAATTATTTCCGTGCGCGCCAGGGACAACACCGAAACGTTCACCGCGACGGTCGGCGAGTTTATCGGCAAGGTGCTCGGAGAGATCAGAAGCAGAACGTGACGCGCCGGCGTTTGCACGCCTGATTCCAGACGTTCTTATACTCGCTGATACGCTGATACGCTCATACGCTCATACGCTCATACGCCTATACGCTGATTCGCTTATCCATATATACGGGCAGATTATAAACGCAAAAAACCGGACGGCCTCATAAAACCGTCCGGTTCCGTTTTCCTCCGGCTCACCGGATCAGGTTATGTTTCTCGCGATGACCGGGATCGTATTCCGGATCTTCTTCACTATCTCGCTCCTGAACTCCTTAAGCGTCAGCGACTGCACATCGTCTATCAGTATGAGATTCATCTCCCTTGCCCTCTCGCGCACCGGCTCCATCGCCGGTCTTGACGAAACGAGCGCCGGCACGGCGTATTTGCCGCCGAAATGGGACGCCATGGTATTGATCTCGTACATATACTCCTTTGTCGGCTCCGTGTTTTTGCAGCTCACGAAAACCGGAATCGCGCCGTACATCATCGTCACGTCGATCTCGTTGGTCGGGTCCGCGTCTCTGCCTGAAACGATACCGTCGTAGTCGAGCACCACCTTCGTATAGCATTCACGGAAAAGGCCGGTCCCCGAAGCGGCGAGCGCCGTGTACATTTCAAGTGCCGTTCCGGCCGCAACGTAAAGCTCGGCCGTTTTCGCCGATTCGTGAAGACAATATCTGACGCGATCCGTTCCGATCTCGTACCGCGATACGATCCCGCGCTTTCTGAGCCGCGACATCACCCTCTCCGCCGTCACTTTCTCGCCGCTCCTGGAAAACCGCCTCACGATAAATCCGTTATCGTCGAAGCCGGGGTTGTTCGCGTAAGATATCGAGCAGAAACGGTTCCAGTCCGCCGGTATATCTTTTATGGCGTTCCACATCCTGATGATCTCATATTGCCTTATGCCGAGACGGTCAAAATTCTCCGGCCATTTTCCGATAACGGATCCTCCGTTGAGTTTTATAACGTCCGAAAACGTAAGTCTGAACCCGTTCCGTTCACCTATCCGTCCGCCCTGCCGGGATCCGTTATTACCTCCACCCGCCGGATCTGGTCCGGTAAGAATATCGATCCCGCCCGTAAAAGCGTCCGTGCGGCATAATTCGATATCGGCTGCCGCTTCGCCGTCCTTTTGCGAATTCAGGGCGGCAATTTTCCCGGCCGCCGCGATAAACACGGCGTCTCCGCCTGTAAGATCGATCGTGAACGAACGTCCGGCGAGCTTACCGATATAACTTCCGATAGCTTCGGCGGCTTCGTCAACGCCCTTTTCGCTCACCTCCACAAAAACGGGCTCCGTTCCGAAGCGTTCGGAAACGACCTGCATGATAATGTTTCTCCGGCGTACGGAAGGCTCGTGACCCCTGAAATAAAACAACGCGACCCCGTCGTACCCGCCCTTCTCGAGCGAGATCACGTTCTCAAGCGCGTCGTTATCGTACAGTTCGATGAGATAATGCGTTTTGCCCGTTTTGCCATCCATGGTTCAGACGTATCCTTTCGATCTGAAAAGTTTCTCGGCCGCGATATATATCACGGAAATAATATATGCCTGTATCGCGCATACTATGATCTCTTCCGCGAGGCGCGGGAGCCAGTAGATAAGAAAAGGCGCTTTTATCCCGTAGAGCGACATGATGATCGGAGAGTTCACTGTCGTGACGATAACGCCCGGTATCAGGACACAGATAAGTATCTTCGGGAAAACGTCCGGCACTATCGGATTCTTTCCCTTCTTCCGTCTGTACGCGGCAACCGACGTCTCGACGGCGATCCCCAGAAGACCGGCGAAGCCGGTTATCACCAGCCCGAGGCCTGAAAGATTCGCGTACGTGGCGAAATTTTTCTGATACGATTTTTCGCTTTTCGTAGAAGTCAGCATCCCTACGAATCTTGTGGGAAGTCCGGCGTCGCCTCCGTCAAGCATTTCGGTCATCTCGGCCTTGGCCGGAACGTCCGCGGCGACCGCGACGGGGCCTTTCATAATATTGTCGGCGTTGAGCGATATGATGACGGACAGTCCGAATGCCGCAAAAACGCACAGAAACGCGGCAAGAATCGATTTTCCGGCCACGGCCGCACGTTTTCCCGCCTTCTTCAGAAGAAGCCACAGAACGCCTTTCAGAAAGCCTCCGACGAACGCCATCAGAGTGAACAGGAAATTGTAATCTCCCGACGGCTTCATGAAAAAGCCGAGCAGATCAGAAAGCGCGGACGTGACGCCTCCGTAAACGGGTCCGAACAGGATCGCGGGAAACGCGGTAAAAATGCCTCCGAAGCCTATCCGGAGACCGTTCGAGCCCATCAGCGGCAGCGAAACGGAAAAATATTTCAGCGCCAGCGCGAACGCGAGCATCATGGCGGTCAGGGCCATCTTCTCGGTGCGTTTTCTCGTGTCGCGGCGCTGCCCGGCGATATCCGCGTCCGGATTTCCGGCCTGATAACGCAGCTGCATTACGAGGTTGATCAGAATACACAGCAGGACTGCGTCTGCGACAAAAACGATAAGTGGTAGCATAAAGATCATTCTCCCAGAAAATAATATCCGTCAGGAGAGCTTCTGCCGTGCGAAAGTTAAAAATACGCATGTTTGCAGCGGATGAGACGCGCCGCCGGTCCTTTCCGCAAGGGCCGTCCGGGGACTATACTCCCATTCCCCGGAAAACAGATCAGACGCGCCTGCTCTGATAACGCAAAAATGATAATACATCATTGTTCAATTGTCAATGCCGGCCGGTTGTGATATAATCACACGGAGGGTATTGACCGTCGTCTTGCCTCCATATATTTACCGGGAGTGTGTGAAATGCTCAGCAAAAAAGTGTTCGATTATACAAAAAACGGTAAAACGGTAAATTGCTTCCGCATAACCAACAGGCACGGCGCGTATGCCGAGATACTCGATTACGGAGGGATCATAAGGTCTCTTTGCGTACCTGACAGGGACGCAAAGCTGATCGACGTCGTAATCGGCTTCGACAGGCTGCTTCCTTACATAAAAAACAGAAACTCCTATTTCGGCGCGTTCGTCGGAAGATACGCGAACAGGATAGCCGGCGCCAGATTCAGTATCGGCGGCAATGAATATGAGCTTGAGAAAAACGACGGCGAAAACCACCTTCACGGAGGATCGGGAAGCTTCAGCGAAAGAATAGCCGATTCCGCCTCCGAAACCGACGATTCCGTTTCGCTGACGTGGAACTCCCCCGACGGCGACCAGGGTTATCCCGGCTCGCTCACCGTGACGGTAACGTACAGATTCGACGACAAAAACGATCTTACGATCACTTATAAGGGCGAATCGGACGCCGATACGCTCTTCAATCCGACGAATCACTCCTATTTCAATATGAACGGACCCTCGAAGAGCTACGTCGGCGACAACGAGATAAAGGTTTACAGCGACCGCTTCATACCCGTTGACGGCGAGTGCATCCCGAAGGGCGAGCCCGCCGCCGTAAAGGGCGCCATGGACATGAGAAAATGGTCGTCGCTTGCCTCCGTGCTTGCCCGCGAGGAAACCGATCAGAATCTCAAAGCCGGATCCGGACTCGATCATTCTTTTTGCGTGAAGGGCTATACCGGCGACGGCTCCCTTCTCCGCGCCGCAGAGCTTTACGGGCCCGAGACCGGGATCAGGATGAGCGTTCTTACGGATCTTCCCGGCGTTCAGATCTACTCGGGGAACTATATTCCCGACGGGCTGAAGGGAAAAATGGGAAGGATCTACAACCGCCGCTCCGCCGTCTGTCTCGAGACTCAGTATCATCCGGATTCCCCGAACCGCGCAAACTGGTATTCTCCTGTACTGAAGGCCGGAGACCGGGCTCAATATACGACGGTTTACTCCTTCGATCTTCCGCCGCGGGCCGTGGTGCTCGACGGATATACGACCAATCCCGGCGACATATCCTGGGAGCCCTTGTATAAAGTTTGCCGCGCCGACGTCTACGACAGGACGGCTCCGAAGGATATCGCGAAGCGGTGCCGCGGCTGCGACGCCGTGATCACGAACAAGGCCGTCCTTACGGAGGAGATAATCGGGGAATTCGACGGGGTAAAATACGTCGGTCTCCTTTCCACCGGCGCCAACGCCGTTGACGCCGACGCTCTGCGCGCAAAAGGGATCGCGCTCACGAACGTGCCCGGTTACAGCACGGAAGACGTCGCGCAGCTCACTTTCGCTCTGATACTCGAATTCTGTCAGCATACGATGCTTCATTCGGATGCCGTGCACGGCGGAGAATGGGCCGCGTCCGACGATTTCTCGTTCACGAAAGCGCCGATACGCGAGCTCGCCGGATCGACCCTCGGCATATTCGGATACGGAGCGATCGGAAGCAGGGTCTGCGAGATAGCGAGAGCGTTCAGAATGAAGGTCCTCGTATGCACGCGCTCCGAAAAGGAGCTGCCGGACGGTGTCAGGCCGGCCGGAAAAAACGAGCTTTTGAGAAAATCCGACATCGTCACGCTGCATCTCCCGCTCACCGCTGAAACGGCCGGATTCATCGACGCCGACGCCATTTCCCTGATGAAGCCCGGCGCGATACTTATAAATACGGCGAGAGGACCTCTGCTTGACGAGAATGCCGTTGCCGACGCGCTCAACGAAGGACGCCTCGGAGGATGCGGATGCGACGTCCTCACCAAAGAGCCGCCGGAAGCGGATTCGCCTCTGCTTAACGCCAAAAATACGATAATCACGCCCCATTTAGCGTGGGCCGCCCAGGCCGCAAGGATCAGGCTTGTCGAAGCTGTCGCAAAAAACCTCGCCGCCTTTTCGGCCGGAAGAAAACTGAACAGGCTGGATTGACTCCGGCCTCATGAATAATACGGAGTGCGGACAAATGTCACATATACTTTTTACCGGCGGCGGGACCGCGGGGCACGTAACACCGAATATCGCAATCATCAGAAAGCTTCACGCTGATATGCCGGAGCTCAGGATTTCATACGCCGGATCGTTCGAGGGCATCGAAAAACAGATCGTTAGTTCCCTGCCCTACGTCGATTATTACGGAATCCACTCGGGAAAGCTTCGCAGATATTTCTCGCTCGAGAATCTGAAAGATTTTTTCCGTGTGGTAAAAGGAATGCGCGACGCCCGGAAGCTCGTGAAAAAGCTGAAGCCGGACGTGCTGTTTTCAAAAGGCGGATACGTTTCCGTGCCGGTAGTGCGCGCGTGCGGGAAAATGAAGATTCCCGTCCTGAGTCATGAATCCGACATCACGCCGGGCCTGGCGAACAGGATGTCCGCGAAATACGCCCTGAAGGTATGCACCACCTTCCCGGATACGGTGCCCGAGATACCCAAGGGAAAAGGCGTTCACACCGGCACGCCCATCAGGAGCGAACTGTTTTCCGGAAACGCCGCTGCGGCCGCCGGAAAGCTCGGCTTCGACGCGAAGCCCGTCATCATGGTCATGGGCGGAAGCATAGGAGCGGCCTCGATCAACACGGCCGTGCGCGAGGCCCTCGCGAGCCTCACCGGACGTTTCAATATTATTCATTTATGCGGCAAGGGAAAGCTGACGGAAGACGGGGCCGCCCTCGGAAACGGTTCATACAGGCAGTTTGAATTCGTGTCGGACGAGCTTCCCGACTATCTCGCGCTTTCGGACGTTATCATTTCCAGAGCGGGAGCGAATGCGATCCACGAATTTCTCGCCCTGAAAAAGCCGATGCTCCTGATCCCCCTTCCGCTGACGGCCAGCCGCGGCGACCAGATACTGAACGCCGCCTCATTCAAAAAGCGGGGATTTGCCGAGGTGCTGGAAGAGGAAAAATTAACTGCCGAAACGCTGAGCGAAGCCGTGAACGCTCTTTACGACGACAGAGAAAAATATATATCCGCCATGGAAGACGCCCCCAGCGTCGACGGCACGGAAAAGATCTGCGAAATGATAAAAGAATATCTCAGATAACCGTCTGACCTACTCTTATTTCGTAATATACAGCGATCTCATTTCAGGAAGGAATGATCTTTATGGCAAACAACAGACCTCAGGGAAGGCGAAGAAACGTCTCGGGTCAGGGAGGCGGCGTTTACAGACGCGGCGACGGACTCGGAACAGGTCCCGTCGGCAACGCCGGCGGTTATTCAGGACGCGGAGGAAACGGCGGCCGCGATTCTGGCGGCGACTATGGCGCCGGCTCCGGCGGCACACGCGGAATACTCTCCGGTCTTTTCGGAGGCGGAGGCGGCTCCGGATCGGGCGGCGGCATAAACATAAAGATGATCCTTATCGTCGTTGCCATCATTGCCGTGATCGCGCTTATCGGCGGAGGAACCGGTATTTTCGGCAAGCTCGGAAATCTGTTCAGCGGCGGTCTTTCGAATCTTCCTTCGCTCCCCGCCCTTACCCTTTCGAACAATACCGACACCTCGTACGTCACTCAGCTGAGCAGCGCGTCGACTTCGTCAGGCTGGGACAGAAGCGCAAATACAGGAAAGCTTGACACGAGCGTTTCAAACGCCGCGCGCCAGAAGCGCGTGAAGATTCTCGGCGGCGGCCGCGACCAGGTAACGATCATGGTATATCTGTGCGGAACCGATCTCGAATCCAAAAACGGCATGGCTTCCTCCGACCTCGCGGAAATGGCAAAAGCGACGCTTTCCGACAAGCTCGACATAATCGTTCTCACCGGCGGCTGCACGGGCTGGAAAACGGCCGCTATCAGCAACACCACGAACCAGATATACAGGGTCGCGAACGGAGGCATCGTCTGCCTTGAGAAGGATTTCGGAAACACCTCCATGACGAGCCACGCGACGCTTACAAAATTCATACAGTATTGCGCCAAAAATTATCCGGCCAACCGCAACGAGCTCATTTTCTGGGATCACGGCGGCGGTTCGATCTCGGGCTACGGTTACGACCAGAGATTCACTTCTTCCGGCGGCATGAGCCTGAGCGGCATCAATACCGCTCTGAAGAACGCCGGAGTCACGTTCGACTTCATCGGCTTCGACACCTGCCTCATGGCGACCGCCGAAAACGCTCTCATGCTTTCCCAGTACGCGGATTACCTCATCGCGTCCGAAGAGACGGAGCCCGGCTGCGGCTGGTATTATACCAACTGGCTCACAAAATTCGCCGCAAACACGTCCATGCCGACCGTCGAAGTTGGAAAGCTCATCATCGACGATTTTACCGATTTCTGCGCGAGCAGATACCAGAACGCGAAAACCACTCTTTCGATCGTTGACCTCGCCGAGCTCGAAGCCACGCTGCCTTCCGCTCTCGGAACGTTTGCCGACACCACGACGGCGATGATAAAATCCGACGGCTTTTCGGAGGTTTCCGGCGCGCGCAGCAGCACGAGAGAATACTCGTCCAACAAGATCGATCAGGTCGACCTCGTTCATCTCGCCGACAATATCGGCGGCAACGGTTCTTCCGCCGTGGCGGATTCCGTCCTCGGCGCCGTGAAATACAACCGCACGTCTTCCGCGATGACCAATTCCTACGGTCTGTCGATCTATTTCCCCTACAGCAAGGTCAAATACGTTGACACCGCCGTATCGACGTACAACGCGATCGGAATGAGCAGCGAATACACGAGATGCATAAAGCAGTTTGCCAGCATGGAAACTGCCGGACAGGTCGCTTCCGGCGGCTCATCCTCCCCCATCTCCTCCCTGCTCGGCAGCTTCACTTCTTCAAGCTCCTCGGCCGGATCGTCGGATATGATATCATCGCTCCTCGGAAGCTTCCTCAGCGGTTCCGGCAGATCCGTCAAAGGTCTCGACAAGAGCAATACGGCATTCCTCGACGAGCTCGACGTAAATGCCGCGGCAAAATATATCAACGGAAAGGTGCTCGATCCCGCTCTTCTGCGCTGGCAGAATTATAATGGCGGAAAAGTCATATCGCTCACCGACGATCAGTGGAAGCTCGTTTCAAAGCTTGAGCTCAACGTATTCTACGACGACGGCGAAGGATATATAGACCTCGGACTCGACAATATTTTTGAGTTTACCGGCGAAGGATATCTTAAAGGAAAATATGACGGCGGATGGCTCACGGTCAACGGTCAGGTCGTCGCATATTATCTGACCGACGTCGTCTCAGCCGGCGGCGATACAGTAACGACCGGCCGCATCCCCGTGCTGCTGGACGGCCAGCGCGCCGAGTTCATCGTGATATTCGACAACGCGAATCCCGACGGAAAAATCGACGCCGTAAGGTATATTTATACGGACGGCGAGACCGGCACGGTCGCGAAGGATTTCGAGACAGGCGAGCTTGCCGAAGGAACAAAGATCGATTTCATTTGCGATTATTATACCTACGACGGCGTTTATAAAGACAGCTACAAGCTCGGAGATCAGCAGACCTACGACGGAAATCTCGTTGTCGCCGATAAATATCTTCCCGATGCGCGCAGGATCAACGCCACGTTCCGGTTTACGGATATTTACGGTCAGGAATACTGGTCGGAGACAATAGGCTGACGGCCCGCGTGCTTCACGCAGACCTAATAACAAACTCCGCCGCGCCGGTTATTTATAGGTAAACGGCGCGGCGGAGTCATTGGGCGGGTAAGCTTCGGGCCGGCAGAAGAAATAACCGGGAGGACAGAACGGTGTTTTTCAGGCAGATCAGAAAGCAAAAGAGCATAAACACGACTGAAATTGTTGATGAGATCGAAAACAGCGTTTACTCCCGTTTGAAACCGCTTGGCTTTCGAAAATTCGGACGGACACTCCACCGCTTCGTGTCCGAAGATTTATCACAGGTAATCAACTTTCAAAGCGGTCTTCCTGCACAAGGAATGAGCGGTTTAATGTGTGTGAATCTGGGCATCCGTGTGCCGGAATGCGACGAAAAAAATTTTCATATAAACAATGAAAAGAAGAAATACTACCATGAATACGATAGCAATATTCACTCAAGACTGGGAACGGTGTCCGGAAAAAAAGAGACGTGGTATGATCTGCGGAATAATACGAAAAAAATAATTGAAAGTATCCGGAAGGAAATAGACGAAGCCGTCCTTCCCGTGTTTGAAGTGCTGAACAGCAGGGACGCTATCTTATCTCACCGCAGAGAATACCCGCTGTTCGATACGCTGAACTCTCATTTGATCTTATTGGAAGAGAGCATGATCTACGGGCGTCTCGGCGATACGGAAAAAGCGAAAGAACTCTTTGAAGCATATTATCGATCAGCCGTAAGCGAATACGAAGATCAGATGAAAAACGGCAGACAGGAATATCTGAAAAAGGGTGAACGAGTCATTTTCATGGATCAGGATATCACCGCGGAAAAAGACGGCTGGGTCACACTTTACGGTGCAAGTCACAAGCACATCGAATACCTCGACCAATTGGCAAAGGAGCTTGATCTGAGATAAGTACGGAGGCGGTCAGATCAGCCGTCCGCACTGATGGCTGACATCGGATTATGCTCTTCAAAATCCGTAACGGGACGGCAAAAGAGGCTTGACAGTAACGGTCACGCCCCTTTCATATCACTTTCGGCCGGTAATGGACGTCTCATAATAATTTCATTACGGCGTTCGCCCCGGGCGGCGAATTTTTATTTTCAGATATTGCGGTCAATCCGATACGTCCACGTCTCCGACGATAATAAAATCAAATTCAGGATATGACGCCTTCATTTCATTCTGCAGCTTCTGCAGGAGCTCGCGGGCGTCGGCTTCAAAGCTGACGACAACGTCGAATCTGGCCGTTGACGACGCGCGGTCCACGTATAACCCGTGTATCTGCAGCACGCCTTCGTGCGCAAGCACTTTTGAACGTATATCGGAATAAATTCCGCCGTCTTCCGTGTCGGAAGTGTTATATGAATAAATACCGACCGCGGTGAGAAGAACGCCGGTCTCGGTCAGAATCAGATCTTGCGCCTGCCTCGACAAAGCGTCTATCTGGGGAGCAGTCATATTTTCCGGAACTTCCAGATGGACGGAAGCGATCGTTTTATCCGGTCCGTAGCTGTTCATAACGAGATCGTAAGCTCCGCGCACTCCGGGAAGCGTTCCGAGAAGCTGCTTGATCTTTACCGTGAGCCCGGTCTCTGCGCGTTCTCCGAGTATCTTGTTCAGCGTATCGACGAGCATTTCAACGCCCGATTTGATGATAAACACGGATATCAGAACGCCGACGTAGCTCTCCAGCGAAAGACCGGTCAGAACAAACACGAGAGCGGAAGCAAGTACCGACGACGACAATATTGCGTCGAACAGCGCGTCCTTTCCGGATGCTTTCAGTGAATCGGAGCCCGTCTCCTTCCCTTTCCCGCTGACGTACAATCCCAATATGATCTTTACGGCTACGGCGACTCCGATGATCACAAGAGAGATGATGGAATAATCTGTGGTTTCGGGACATATGATCTTCTTTACGGATTCGACCGCCGCGGTGATGCCGGCGTACAGCACGATAACGGCGATTATAAGAGCGCTGAGATATTCTATCCTGCCGTAGCCCATCGGATGTTTTTTATCGGGCCGCTTGCCGGCCAGCTTTGTTCCGATGATCGTAACTACGGAAGAAAGCGCGTCGGAGAAGTTGTTCACGGCGTCGTTTACGACCGCTATGGAGCCGGATATCAATCCTATCGCGAGCTTGAACGCGGCGAGAAAAATATTGGCGCCTATGCCGACGAACGACGTGCGGACGATCGTCTTTTCACGTTTTGCGGCCTTCTCCTGCCGCACGGTCTCGTCTGCGTCGTTTGATCCGATATAATAATTTGCCGGTATTGACATGTCGCACCTCCGCTGTTCGCGGCTGCGCCGGATGATGCCCCGCGAATGACATTCAATTAATTAAAAGCAAAAAACCGCCTTTCGGGCGGTTTTCCATATGAAGGTGATTAATGGGATTCGAACCCATGACCCCCAGGGCCACAACCTGGTACTCTAACCAACTGAGCTACAACCACCATCCGCCGTATCGACCGGCGACAGGCGTTATTTTACACCGCTATATCGCAGAAGTCAAGCTGTTTTTGCGAGAACGGCTTACGGCTGCGGCTCACGCGTTAAAAACGGTCAGAGGCGCCTTCCGACTTCCTCGAGAACGCTGACCGACGGACCGGGAATCCGTCCGAGTGCGTCCGGACCGACGTTCAGCAGATAATTGATCTTTTTTGAATTAAGGCGGTTCTTAAGATCAAGTATCGTATCGGCGGACTTCCAGTTGTTGTCGAACGATTTATAGCCCCACGTATCGTTTATCGTGCAGGGAGATTCGCGAAGGCGCGTGCCGGCGTCCGAATCCGGGATCTCGTTGTCCCCCGCCGAATCGTAATCGCCGTAGCCGTTTCCGATGCGTGAATTAACGAGGCAGTCTGGCTGGTAGAATTTAACGAGCCTGTACAATTCGTCGGTCTGATCGGGCGAGAGCGTTACGGGCACGTCGAACCAGATAAGGCACAGGTCGCCGTATCCGGTAAGAATCTCTTTTACCTGGGGAACGATCTTCTCCTTGAAGCAAATCGAATAATCTTTCGAGGAGTCGTCGGGATAATCCCAGTTATTCGTGAGGTACGCCCTGTCTCCGCACCATATCTTCCCGACCGTATAGCCGCCGCCGTGCGGATGCTGCCAGTCGAGATCCTGCGAATAATACAATCCGAGCTTTATCCCGTATTTCCTGCACGCGTCGGCGAGCTCGGCTACCGGGTCTCTTTTGAAAGGAGTCGCGTCGAAAACGTTATATGCGGACGCTTTTGAGTGATACATTGCAAATCCGTCGTGATGCTTCGACGTGAAAACGATATATTTCATTCCGGCTCTTTTCGCGAGCGATACCCATTCCTCGGCGTCAAAATAGACAGGATTGAAAGCCGCGCACAATTTTGTATATTCGCTGAGCGGGATCCTGAAAAACTCCTGCGCCCATTCACCGATCTCGGCCATTCTGCGGCCCTTCCATTCTCCGCCGAGAAGCGAATAAAGGCCCCAGTGCACCATCATCCCGTATTTAGCTTCAAGAAACCATTGTCTGTTATCCAAAACAACCACCTCGCGTTTTTGTAATTGTACATTATGAAGCAAAAAAATGGCAAGTAAAATCCGCCGCGCCGTTCTCCGTCGTTCCGGCGTAGTATTCGGCGTAGCCGTGGGCGTGGTCTTGGGCGCCGGCGCCGCGCGGTATTCAGTAACGGGAGCAAGCGAAATCGGGTAGGAGGTCACCCATTGGTTGAGTGACCGACCTCCCA
>CADBOE010000032.1 GCA_902796205.1 uncultured Ruminococcus sp.
ACAAAGACGGTGCCGCTGTGCCGCGGTGCGGGGGTGCGCGGTGCCGGAGAAGTCGCGGAAAAGCGTTTGCGGCTGAATAATTCGGGGCGGTTTCAGCCGCATTTGGGCAAAACCGCCGTTTGCGGCTGAAAAATTCGGGGCGGTTTCAGCCGCATTTGGACAAAACCGCCGTTTGCGGCTGAATAATTCGGGGCGGTTTCAGCCGCATTTGGACAAAACCGCCGTTTGCGGCTGAAAAATTCGGGGCGGTTTCAGCCGCATTTGGGCAAAACCGCCGTTTGCGGCTGAAAATCCCAATCAGCTTTCAGCCGCAATCCGCCGAAAATGTTGTCCGCGGCTGAAATCTTTGGAGAACGCAAGAAGTGAGCGGGAGCGTGGGCGGCGGAGACGTTATTGACGGCGTCCGGTCAGAGAAGCGGAATTCCCGCCGCGTCGCAGGCCGCAACTGTGACGTTGTCCCAGATACTCGACTGGACTTCGCCGATGTGCGCGCAGCCGAGCATCAGCATGCAGAGGCGGGATTGACCGATTCCGCCGCCGATCGTCAGCGGGAGCTCGCCGTTCAGGAGCATGCGGTGAAACGGCAGTTCGCGTCTGTTTTCGCAGCCGGACAGGCGGAGCTGGCGGTCGAGTGATTCCGCGTCGACGCGGATGCCCATTGACGATATCTCCAGAGCGGAGTCGAGAACGTCGTCGAAGAAGAAAATGTCGCAGTTCAGGTTCCAGTCGTCGTAGTCGGGCGCACGGCCGTCGTGGGGGGCGCCGAAGCGGAGCGCGCCGCCGATCTGCATTATGCACGCCGTGCGGTGGCGGCGGTTGAACTCGTTTTCGCGCTGCTTCGGCGTGAGGTCGGGGTACAAGTCCTCGAGTTCCTGTGACGTAATGAATGCGACGTCGCGGTCGAGATTGGCTGTGAGCTGCGGATAACGCACTTTCAGGCGGTCGTTTGCGGCGCATATCGCTCCGACGATGGCGCGGACGATGAGTTTCAGGTATTCGGAATTGCGGTTTTCGGCGGTGATGATCTTTTCCCAGTCCCACTGGTCAACGTAAATGGAGTGCGTGTTGTCGAGCTCCTCGTCGCGTCTGATGGCGTTCATGTCGGTGTAGAGCCCGCCGCCGACGGCGAAATTGTACCGTTTCAGGGCGAGCCGCTTCCATTTGGCGAGCGAATGCACGACCTGAGCTTCCGCGCCGATCGCAGGGACGTCGAATGCGACGGGCCGTTCGTAGCCGTTCAGATTGTCGTTGAGGCCGGAACCTTCGGTGACAAAAAGCGGCGCCGATACGCGCTTCAGATTGAGGGCCGCGGCAAATTCCTCCTGGAAGGCCGATTTGATGAAGGCGATCGCCCTCTGCGTGTCGTATGCGTCAAGCGTGGGTTTGTAGTTTTTCGGGATCAGTATTCTGTTCATGGGTCGTCACCGTCTTGATTGATTTCGGGGCCGGGCCGCGACCCGATTCCTTATATACATTATAGCAGATTCGGCCGGGCGCGGGCAACGCCGTTTGTCTGTTTTTGCGGATTCTGTCGAATTACGTCGATAATTGTCGAAAGTGGCGAACTCTGCAGCCGGCCTGCAACCGGGGACAGACCCGGGTTGCAGGCCAACTGTCCACGGAGGCCGCAAATCTTAAGAATCGCCATGCAGTAATGTTTTTTACGGTTTATTTCCCGTTATTTCCCGAAATCGGCTGAAACCCGCAACCGGGGACAGACCCGGGTTTCAACTCTGTCCCCGCCGGAGGTGCAACCGGGGACAGACCCGGGTTAAAACAGGATTATTCTCCTACACAAAAACTATGAAAAAACAATATTTTGAGGGCTGAAATAGCAAAAATTAAATATTGCTAACGGGGACGGGTGTACGATATAATCCGTGCAGGATTCTGTTTTTCGGCAGGATATGGTGCTATCCCGAAAAAAGAGGCGCCGTTGCCGTCTCCGGAACATACCGGACCGCTGCCTGACGCGCAGGAGACGCGGCCGGAGAACGGTGCGCCGTCTGACGGTGATGAAAAGCCGGAGGATAGCGGTATGCCGGCGGAAAGCGAAACGCCGCGGGGAAGCGGAGAAACACGGACGGATGGCGGCACGCCGGGGGATAGCGGCAAGCCGGACGAAAACGAAGCGCCGCGGACCGGCGACGGAGTCGCGGCCGGAAGCAGCGTCACGACCGGAAACAGCGTCGCGGCCGGAAGCAGTGTCGCGACCGAAAACAACGAGGAGCGGAAATGAAAAAGAAACTGATAACCGTCTTTATATGCATGATACTCGCGGCTCTCATACCAGCCGGGATCATATACGCCGCCGGACCCGGCTCCGGAAGCGGTTCGTCGCTTACGATAAGCTATATCCTCGAGGGCGAGCCCATGGCCGGATCGAATTTCAAAATTTACAAGATCGCCGACGTGGATGAAGAAGGTGAATATACGGTCGTTGACGCTTTCTCGTCCTACAACGTCGTTTTCGCCCCCGGCGATCAGGCCGGATGGCAGGCGACGGCTCTCGCGCTGTACGGCTACGCGAGGCGCGACGGCATAGAGCCCGTTACCGACGGAGATACGAACGGCTTCGGCGTGCTTAAAGTGGATAACATCGGCCGCGGCATATATCTCGTTGCCGGCGGTGATTCCGAATTCGGCGGATACGTGTACGAATCCGAACCTTTCATTGTCAGCATACCGCGCCGCAGCGGGAACAATCTCCAGTATGACGTCACCGTGAATCCCAAGGTGCGCCGCGACAGACCGGTCGACAAGGAGATCAAGGTCATAAAGGTCTGGAAGGACGACGGCAGGGAGGCGGACAGGCCCGGCATGATCGAGGTCCAGCTGCTCGGCGACGGCGAGGTGCATGAGACCGTGCGTCTCGACGCGGACAACAGCTGGCGCTATACCTGGACCGGCCTCGACGGAACGAAGGAATGGCTCGTCGTCGAGAAAAAGGCTCCCGAAGGCTATACCGTTTCGGTGAAGCGCGAGGGAACGACCGTGTTTATCACCAATACGAAGGAGTCCCCGGAAGAGCCCCCGGAAACGCTGCCGCAGACCGGCCAGCTCTGGTGGCCCGTGTTCCTTCTCGGAGGAGCCGGACTCGTGTTGCTGCTGACGGGCTTCGTCGGGACGCTCCGCCGCAGGAAAGGGAATTCCTGATCTATGAAAAAAGGCAGGATATTCAGCATAATTTGCTATACTCTCGGCGTGCTCGCGATCGCGGGCGCGCTGACTATTACTTTCATCAATCTGAATGAGACGAAGGCCGCCGAGGACGCGACGAATCATATTCTCGGCGAGCTCACTTCGCTGATAGGCGGAGGCGCGGGCGCGGACGCCGTTCCCGGCGACCGGGGAGATACGCACTCAGGCGTTGAAAAGGACGCGGAGACAACGGCGCAGCCCGGCAAAGATACGGAGCCCGGCGGCGAACAGCCGGTCACCGGCGAAGAGCCCGGAGAACCGGGCCCCGGCGGCGATCCTGACGGCCCCGGCGGGGACGATCCGTACGCGGATATCGCGAGCCCCGTTCCGGACTACGTTCTTGAGGAAAATATCGAAATGCCCACGGTGAAGATCGACGGCGTGAGGTATTGCGGCATCATCACGATCCCGCGCATCGACCGCCAGCTTCCGGTCGCGGCCACGTGGGATTATACGACGCTCAAGCAGACGCCGTGCCGCTACGCCGGGTCGGCTTACAAGGACAATTTCGTTATATGCGGGCATAATTATATCGTTCACCTCGGACCGATCCGCCGCCTGAAATACGGCGATGACGTGATCTTCACCGACGTCGACGGCAACGTGTTCAAATACAAGGTCGTCAGCGTGGAGATATTGCCGCCCGACGCGAGCGTTGAGATGAAAACCAGCGGCTACGCACTTTCTCTTTTCACCTGTACGCTGGGCGGGCAGACCCGCGTGACGGTCAGGTGCGACAGGGCGTGACGCGCCGATGGCCTGACGGCGAATGCCGGCCGTGACGGATTGCCGGGGCAGGCTGAGCGGCGGCGAATGCCGGAGCGGGTCGGTGCCGGCGGCCGGCGTGCGGTGAATGCGCCGGAGCGGAAAGCTGACGCTGGTTTCCGCTGCGGGTTGACGATGCTGAGCGGCGTTGCAGATTGCTGCTGACGATTGTCGGGGAGGCGCCGGCGATGTTTATCCGGTCTCTGATTCAGAAAATTATCGACAAATTTATGGGAAGCGGGCTTGCCCAGGACAGAATGGCCGCGGAAGGGGAACGCGGGCTGATCCCGGGAACGGACGCTTTGTGCCGTCAGGCCGCGGCGGAGGGCTGCGTTCTGCTCAAAAACGACGGCGTGCTGCCGCTCGGACCCGGGTGCCGCGCGGCCGTTTTCGGACGCGTCCAGCTCGACTGGTTTTACGTCGGTTACGGCAGCGGCGGAAGCGTGAACGCTCCGTACAGGATCAGCCTGACCGAGGGGCTTGAGCGGGCCGGAGTGCAGACGGACGGCGAGCTCGCCGACATCTACCGTAAATGGACCGCTTCAAAAAAGAATAAGGCGGACAACGGCTGGTGGGGTCATTGGCCGTTCAGCCATCCGGAGATGCCCGTTGACCCCGGCGTCGTCGGGCGCGTTTCGGAGAGATGCGATACCGCCGTCGTCGTGATCGGCCGCGCCGCGGGCGAGGACAGGGACAACCGTCTTTCAAAAGGGAGCTTTTACCTGACCGGCGCGGAGATCGCAATGCTCGACGCCGTGACCGCGGCTTTTTCGCGCGTTGCCGTCGTCCTGAATACGGGCAATATCATCGATATGTCGTGGACCGAACGATACGGCGACAGGATCGGCGCGATACTCGCGGTGTGGCTCGGCGGCATGGAAAGCGGGAATGCCGTTGCCGACGTCCTTACGGGCAGGGCGAATCCGTGCGGCAGGCTGCCCGACACGATCGCTCGTTCGTATGAGGATTATCCGTCGTCGCGGAATTTCGGCGGGCGCGATTTTACCGAGTACGAAGAGGACGTTTTTGTCGGATACAGGCATTTCGGGCGCGAGGGGCGGCGCGGCGGCGTTTTGTGGCCGTTCGGGTTCGGGCTCGGTTATTCGGATTTTGAGATCTCCTGCGGGGAGGCGGAGCTTTGCTGCGGCGCGGCTGTCGATGTTGGGTCGAGCCCCGTTGCTGTCGTGAATGCCGGGTCG
>CADBOE010000033.1 GCA_902796205.1 uncultured Ruminococcus sp.
GGGGACAGACCCCCGTTGCCGGGCTTCCTGCTCCGGACGTCGGAACGCCGGAAACCGCGCTGTTATCAGGCTTTCGCGAACTTATTTCCCGATATTTCCCGGCTTCCCCGGAAACGGCGACGATCAAAAAAAGCCGCCCTCCCGGGAAAGAAGGGCAGCAAAACGAAATGTATCACAAAAATGACCGCCGACGCTTCCCGGTCCGTTACGAAATCTCGTCCGCCCGGATCTTCCCGAGGGAGTTTCCTTTCTTGAGGAAGGTCTCAAACGCGCGCGGCCCGACGCTCACGTCAAATTCTCCGTCGGAAGAAATTATCCGTACCGGAGCCACGTCTGGAAGCGGATTGAACAGCCTGATGATATCGCCGCTTCCGTATTCGCTCTCCTTATACGCGGTCAGCACGACGCTGTCGCCGCCCTCGACAACGAGCCCTCTTTCCGGAGCGCTCCCTTCGCCGGACGGAAAAAACGACATACAGAAAGGCTTTTCGCACCACGTCTGAGAGATTCTTTCCGCCCTGCCGGCGAGGACGCCGAAATCGGCGGCGCCTTCGAGCCTGAACTCGAACAGGCTGCTTCCCAGATCGAAATGAGGCATGAACCTGTCTTCGGGAAGAATCTTCCTGTCACCGAGCGGATGCGCGGTATATGCCGCGGTCCGGACAAGAGAAATCTTGAATTCGTTGCCCTCGACCGACGTCCCGTACGTGGAACGGCCGGTAACGAGCAGACCTCCGGCGGAGCCTTTCACCGCGCGCCAGCGCTGCGACACGCCCTCCCTGCCGTCCGAAGGAAGCTCTTCGCTGCCGTACGCCGTCTGCCCCGTCACGGACTCGAAACCCTTTACCGGGAAAACAAGCTTCACCATTTTCTGCTTTTCGCACATGTCAAGGCGGACGCTGACGTCGATGCCGGGAGCCCCGTATGAAAGCGCGTAGCGGACAACGGCTCTCGAGTCCCCGCGGCCAAGCAGCGCCTCCACGACGGCTCTGACCGGCCCGTTCTCGATGACGCGCACAGGCGCGAGAGGCCCGGGAACGGCGCAGAATCTTGCGGCTTCTTCGGGATCAAGAAGCGTAAAGCAGCCTTCCACGTCGCGGTACGAATCGACCGTCATGCCCCACGGATCGCAATTATCCCGCAGCACGTCGAGCCTGCACGCCCCGCCGTCCAGAAGCTCGCCGTTGTCCGTCGCATATGACTCAAGCAGTCCGGTCGTGAGGCTGATCGCCGCTTTCGTGTATTTTCCGCGGAACACCAGGCGACCGTTCTCCTCCGGGAGAGACGCCGCGGGCTCTTTTTTCACGTCCCTGAATCTGAAATTCCACCTCGACACGGACGAAGGCGCCGCTTCGGCCTCGAACACGACGCGCTTTCTCCAGTCTATCGGAATGCTCGAAAGCTCCTTTTCCTGCTGGCACGGCAGTTCGCTCCCGTTTTCGTCGTAAAGATGAGGCTGCTTTACCGTATCGCCCCAGCCCTGATCCCACAGCATGAATTCACATTCGAAAGTGCTTTTTACGGGATACGGATGCGGATTGTAGACCAGCACGGGGATCTCGTCCGGGCCGGCCTTGCGCTGTCCGCCGCACATCGCGAAAAACGAAGCCGCCCTGAGCCTCGTGAGCGAATCACGCGCGCCGCCGATCTGTCTGAGTCCCATCTTTTCGACAGGCTCGACGGAAGTCCCCGGCAGATAATCGTGAAACGTCGCGAAAAGCATTGCCTTCAGCGCTTCCCTGAGCTTCCCGGCCGGATACGGAACGGTGCCGCGGGAATGCATGCACATTTTCTCCACGGAATAATAATCGTCCTCGAGCGCGCGATACGCCGATTTGAGAGAAGCCTGGCTCGTATAGCAGCCGACTGCCCAAGGATTGGCCCCCGCCGTCCATTCCGGCAGCGTGTCGGGGTCAATGCCTTCGAAATACTCGTTCGGATCGGCATGAAACACCCTGTCGCCGTTCTTTCCGGCTTCCTCCGCCAGCGCGCCGAGCCGGTCAAGGTCGATCTCCGACGCTCCGCCGCCGTGATCCCCCACGCCCCACAGGCAGATCCCCCTGCCCCCGTCGGGAAGAGAGGCAAGTATTCCTTTCGCTTTATCCGCGGCGCCTCCGAGTCCCGTTCCGTAACCGGACGTCTGCCTCTCGCATATTACTTCGGACCCGTCGTATCCTATCCATCTGTACGTATCCGGCATGGCGGTCTGCCCGGGGCGGCAATGCATATAATACTTATACCCGGTCTTCGCGAGTATCTGAGCAAGGCCGCGGCTGTGGCCGAACGAATCGAAATTGTTGGCCAGCACGGGAACAACGCCGAATTTTTCGCGGAAATATTTCCTCCCGTAAAGCGCCTGGCGCACGAACGTCTCGCCTGCCGGCATATTGCAGTCCGGTTGAATGTACCAGCCGCCTATTATGATCCAGCGTCCCTCTTTCACCAGCGCCCTGATTTCCTCAAACAACGGTGGCTCGTATTCTTCGACCCACTCGTACAGAGCTGCTTCGTTGTGGCAGAAAATATAGCCGTCCCTTTCGCGCAGAAAACGGACCGCGGTCCGGAAGGTCGACACGGCAGCCGCCGCTCCCTCCTCCCATTCCCACTGCCAGACGGGATCAAGGTGTGCGTTTGATACGAGGTAAAGAGTTTTATTCATTGCTATGACGCTCCTTTCGCGCTTCAGTCGGGCAACGGCGCCCGTTTTCGTTTTCGTTTGCCTTCGTCTGCAGTTGCCCGGACACGTTTTCGATGTCCTGACGCCCGGACAAAATATTCACGAACAGATCCGGCATCGCCGACGGAGAAAACATTTCGTCGACCGCCTGCGGAGCCTGATTGATCACGGAGGCCGGCAGGGTTTTGCCCGGAAAGGACACGTGGGCTCCGCATACAGTGCGTCCCCGGAACGCCGGGCTCAACCTTCGAAATAGTTTTCAATGATCTCCAATATCTCGTCCGTGTTTTTCGTTTTGCATATTCTGTCCCTGACGGCGGCCGCTCCGCGCATGCCTTTGAGGTACCAGATGACGTGCTTTCTGAACTCGGAAGCTGCCGTTATCTCTCCCTTGTATTGTTTCAGAAGCATGAGATGTCTGAGGATCACGCGCTTCATTTCGCCGGTTTCCGGCTTCCCTTCCGGCGTCGTTTTTCCGCCGATCCGCGAAAAAATCCACGGGTCGCCCATCGCCGCCCGCCCGATCATTATCCCGTCCGCCCCCGATTCGTCGAAAGCTCTTCGCGCGGCTTCGGCGCAGTCAACGTCACCGCTGAGTATCACGGGGATCCCTGCGGCTTCTTTTACGCGCCTGACAGAGCTCCAGTCGGAACGTCCCGAATAATATTCGTCCCTGAACCTGCCGTGCACGGCTACCGCGGCGGCGCCTCCGTCCTCGGCCGCGAGCGCGCACTCGACGCACGTTTCGTTTCCGGTGTCAAAGCCGCGTCTGAGCTTTACGGTCACCGGCACATTGACGGCGGCAACGATCGTCCTGACGATCCTGTTTATCAGCGCCGGATCGCGCATGAGCGCACTGCCTTCGCCGTTTCCCGTTATTTTTCGCATAGGGCAGCCCATGTTGACGTCAATTAGCGGCGCTCCCCCCGCTTCGAATTTTCGCGCTGCTTCCGCCATTATGTCCGGCTCAGATCCGAAAATCTGAACGCCGGTGAGTCCCTCTTCGGGGGCGGTACGGGCGAGGGCAATGCTGTTTTCGCTGCCGTAGCTGACGCCTTTGGCGCTGATCATTTCAGTGTAGGCAAAGCCCGCGCCCTGTTCTCTGCACAATATGCGGAAGGGCGCATCTGTGACTCCCGCCATCGGGGCGAGAAAAATATTGCTGACGAATACGATGTTACCGATCCTGAGTGTTCCGGGTAGCGCCATTGAATGATTATCCTGCCGTTTGGTTTTCAAGTGATCCTGAGCCGTCCTGCGATCCCGGCATTCACTGCGCGTATTATAGCAGATGATACCGCCCGGCTGTCAAGGAAAAGCGGGATCGCGAAAAGCCGGAAACCGGGGTCTGTCCCCCGTTGCACCCTTCTCTACGTTTTGTAGAATTGCGGGAAATAACGGCAAATATCTTTCAAAAAGTCTTTTTGCAGCGCGATCCGTAACGCTTCCGGCTTCGGCAGGAGCAAATGTGAAACCGGGGTCTGTCCCCCGTTGCACCCCCCGGGGACAGGGCTGAAACCCGGGTCTGTCCCCCGTTGCACCACTGCCGGAAACAGGAAATATCAGCTGCGGAAAATAACGGGAAATTGCGGAAAATCAGCCAAATCCGCTATTGCGCGCAAACGTGAAATATGCTATAGTATGCGAGGTCAGGCGTCCCGGTCTGACCTTCTTCAGAGGTGAACGCGTATGGCGGATTTCAGTAAACACAATACAGTAACACTGCCCGGCTTCGTTGATGTGCATGTGCACTTCAGGGAGCCGGGTTTTTCTTATAAAGAAACGATGAAAACCGGTCTTGACGCCGCGGAAGCGGGCGGATATTGCGCCGTATGCACCATGCCGAACGTTGATCCCGTGCCCGACTGCCCCGAAAACCTGAAAAATCAGGCTGTTCTTATCGACGCGGCCGAAGAATCAATACGCGCCGAAAGAGGACGCTCGCTCAGGATTTTCCCCTACGCGTCCATTACCGCCGGCGAAAAAGGAGAAAAATTGTCCGAAATGGAAAAACTCGCGCCGTTCGTGATCGCCTTCTCGGACGACGGGCGCGGAGTGCAATCCGCCCTCATGATGAAGGAAGCGATGCTCAAAGCGAAATCTCTCGGAAAATTGATCGCCGCACATTGCGAGGACGACAGCATTTCCCGGGGCGGCGTCATACACGACGGCCGCTACGCCCGCGAACACGGTCTCAAAGGCATCCCCTCAGAGAGCGAATGGGCTCCGATTGCCCGCGACCTCGAACTCGCTGCGCAGACAGGCTGCCGCTATCATATATGCCACGTATCGTGCGCCGAAAGCGTCGAACTCATACGCCAGGCGAAAAAAAGCGGCATCGACGTCACGTGCGAGACCGCTCCGCACTACCTGCTTCTGACCGAGGACGATCTCAAGGACGAAGGGCGCTTCAAAATGAATCCGCCCGTCAGGACCGCGGACGACCGCGACGCCCTGATAGAAGGCGTTTTCGACGGCACGGTCGATATGATAGCGACAGATCACGCTCCGCACAGCGAAAGCGAAAAAAGCAAAGGTCTCGCTGGCAGCGCGTTCGGCATCACGGGACTCGAGACCGCTTTCCCGCTGCTCTACACTAAACTGGTTCTGACGCGGAAAATCACGCTCGAAAAGCTCACGGAGCTCATGTCTCTGAACCCGGCGAAGCGCTTCGGCATCACCCTGTCGGAAAAAGACTTGCGGCAATGGGACCTCTCGGAGGAATATACGGTCGACCCACGGAATTTCAGATCGAAAGGGCGGGCGACGCCTTTTTCCGGCGAGCGCGTTTACGGAAAACTGCTTCCCTCCCCGGGCGCCGGGCAATGCGGCGGCGCAGGCGGCGGACAAACGGCACAATACGATCAACGAAACGATCAACGATACGATCAATGAACCGATCCACGAACAGCATGCGATAAAAGGAGAAGCGACAATGGCAAAGCGAACCGACATCAAAAAAGTTCTCATCATAGGCTCCGGCCCGATAGTAATCGGTCAGGCGGCGGAATTCGACTACGCGGGCACACAGGCGTGCCTTGCTCTCAAAGAGGAAGGATACGACGTGATACTGTGCAACTCCAATCCCGCGACGATAATGACCGACACGTCGATAGCCGACAAGGTTTACATGGAGCCGCTTACCCTCGAATATGTCGCGAAAATACTGCGCTACGAAAGACCCGACGCCATAGTCCCGGGCATAGGCGGACAGACGGGACTGAACCTCGCAATGCAGCTCGACCGCAAGGGCGTGCTGAAGGAATGCGGCGTCGAACTGCTCGGAACGCCCGCGTCCAGCATCGAGCGCGCCGAGGACCGCGAGCTGTTCAAGGAAATGTGCCAGTCGATAAACGAGCCGGTCATCCCGTCGCAGATCACCTACAATATGGACGAAGCGCGCCGCGCCGCCGCGGAGATCGGTTATCCCGTAGTGCTGAGGCCCGCCTTCACGCTCGGCGGAACAGGCGGAGGCTTCGCGAACACACCCGGGGAGCTCGAGGAGCTCGGCCCCAACGCGTTCAACCTCTCCCCCGTCAGTCAGGTGCTCATCGAAAAAAGCGTAAAAGGATATAAAGAAATCGAATTCGAAGTAATGCGCGACTCCGCCGACCACGCGATAACGATATGCGGCATGGAAAACGTTGACCCCGTCGGCGTTCACACGGGCGATTCCATCGTTGTCGCCCCCATACTCTCCCTGAGACCCGATCAGGTGAAAATGCTCAGCGACAGCGCTCTGCGCATAATACGGGAACTCAAAATCGAGGGCGGCTGCAACGTTCAGTTCGCGCTTCACCCCGAAACGGACGAATACTACCTGATCGAGGTCAATCCGCGCGTCTCGCGCTCCTCCGCTCTCGCGTCGAAGGCCAGCGGCTATCCGATAGCGCGCGTCACGGCAAAGATCGCGATGGGAATGCTTCTCGAGGACATCCCCGTAGCCGGCGGCACGGCGGCAATCGAACCGTCCCTCGACTATATCGTCGCCAAATTCCCCCGCTTCCCGTTCGACAAATTCGCCGACGCGCCCAACGTTCTCGGCACGCAGATGAAGGCAACGGGCGAGGTTATGGGCATCGGAAGCACCCTCGAGGAATGCTTCCTCAAATCCGTCCGGTCGCTCGAAACGGGAGTATGCCATTTTCACAAGCCTAAATTCGACACGTTCACGACGGACGAACTGACGCAATACGTTTCCGAATTCCGCGACGACAATATCTTCGCGATCGCGGAACTTTTCCGCCGCGGCGTAAGCGTCGGGGACGTTCACCGCGTCACGATGATCACCTCTCTGTTCCTCGAAAGCATCAAACGCATAGTGGAGCTCGAAAAAGCTCTCGCGGCGGCTCCGGGAAGCGTCGAAGCTCTTCTGGCAGCGAAAAAAGCGGGCTTTTCGGATAAGTATATCGCCCGCCTGTGGAACGTCCCTGAGATCAGCATATACGAGCAGCGCAAAAAAGCAGGCATCGTCCCGGTATTCCCCATGGTCGACACGCTCCACACCGGAAAATATATCGCATACCTGTATTCGTCATATTCCGGCAAAAACGCGTCGCGCCTCACCGACAAGAAAAAAATCGTTGTTCTCGGCGCGGGACCGATAAGGATCGGTCAGGGCGTCGAATTCGATTATTCGACCGTTCACGCCGTCCAGACAATCCGCCGCGCCGGATATGAAGCCATAATCATCAACAACAATCCCGAAACCGTTTCCACGGACTACACGACCGCGGACAAGCTGTATTTCGAGCCGCTCACCCCCGAGGACGTCATGGCGATAGTCGATTTTGAAAAACCCGAGGGCGTCATCGCTTCTCTCGGCGGCCAGACCGCCATAAATCTCGCCCAGCCCCTCATGGACCGCGGAGTCAGGATCATCGGCACGGACTGCCAGGCCATCGAGCGCGCCGAAAACCGCGACAGCTTCGAGAAGATCCTCGAAGAGCTGAATATTCCCCAGCCGCCCGGACGCGCCGTAACGAACATCGAGGACGGTGTGAAGGCGGCCTCAGAGATCGGATATCCCGTTCTTGTACGGCCCTCCTTCGTGCTCGGCGGACGCGCCATGGAGATCGTCGCCGACGAACAGCAGCTCAGGAGATATCTCAGAAACGCCGTGGAGATCGACGCCGACAAGCCGGTGCTTGTCGACAAATACATTCAGGGCAAGGAGGTGGAGGTCGACGCCATCTGCGACGGGCGCGACGTTTTCGTCCCCGGCATCATGGAGCTCGTCGAACGGACCGGCATACATTCCGGCGACTCGATCAGCGTTTATCCCGCCTTCTCCATCTCGGACAAGGTCAAGGGCGTCATCCTTCAATACGCGAAAAAGCTCGGCCTCGGCATAGGCATAGTCGGCCTTTACAACATCCAGTTCATCGTCGACAATAACGACCGCGTTTTCATCATCGAGGTAAATCCGCGTTCATCGCGCACCGTACCGTTCCTGTCCAAGGCGACGGGCTACAGTCTGGCGGATATCGCCACCGAGGTCATACTCGGAAAGAGCCTCAAGGAGCAGGGATATTTTCAGCTTTATCCCGAAGAGAAGAAGCGCTTTTACGTGAAAGTTCCCGTATTCTCGTTCAACAAGATAAAAGGTCTCGACGCCGTTCTCTCCCCCGAGATGAAATCGACGGGAGAGGCGATCGGATACGACGACAAGCTGACGAGGGCCCTTTACAAAGCGCTGCAGGCGGCGGGAACGCACCTCCAGAA
>CADBOE010000034.1 GCA_902796205.1 uncultured Ruminococcus sp.
AACGCATCATTTGATAGGCTTCGCTGATTATAAAACAGATGCATTGTCCGTGTCAAGCGGAACTTGCCGGTCGGCCGCGGCCTGCCCGCAGCCGGCGCCCGTTCTGAAATCACCGGCATGTGAAATGACGCTCCCGAGCAGCCGCATTTCACCCGAGACCGCGCCGGATCCGCCCGCAACGGCCGAAGAAGCCTCGAGCCCTTCGAGACGTCTGCGGGCCTTTTCGCACACCTTACCGTAATAATACTTCGGAAGCCCTCCGCCGCCCGTATAATAAAACCATTCCGGGCGCGAAACAGCCCCGCGTTCGGCCTCTCCCGAATAAACGCATGAAATCACAAGATAAATCCGGCCTTCCTCCCTGACGCACGATTCGCGCTGACGGCTGAATCCGGTCCCGTACACGAGGCGGCGCACGTCCTCCTCGTGGCTGTTCGGGGACAGCACGAGTTTCGTGCCGGGAGAAATATTGCCCCCCGAAATACCGCGTTCGAGAAGGCCGGCAACGAGAAGTCCGCCCATACCGGCAATGACGACACAATCGGCCTCTCCCGGCTTCAGGGCGTCGGCTCCGTCAGCGAGGCGGACGTCAACGCGTCCTTCCGCGCCGTAAAGCGAAACGTTTGCGCGGCACCTTTCGAGCGGCCCTTTTCGCAGATCGCAGGCAACGGCTCTCACGGCCCTGCCGGAAACGACGGCCGCGATAGGAAGAAAGCCGTGATCGGTCCCTATATCGGCGATACAGTCGCATCTGCCGGCAGCCTTGAGTATCGCTCCGAGTCTTTTTGAAAGCTTAGGCTCCGGGCGTCCGTCGCTCATCCGGCATCACCGCCGGCGCAGAGAGACAGCACTTCGGAAACAAACAGGTCAGCCATTTCGTCGTTGCTCCCGGACAGTCTGCCGCTGATCTTCCCTTTCCTGAAAAGAAGCGCGAAGCCGTCGCCGCCGGCGAGTCCGATATCAGCGTCGGAAGCCTCTCCCGGACCGTTGACGGCGCACCCCATTACCGCGACCTTGACGTGACGCGTGATTTTCCCCTCACGCTCGGCCTCGTCGAGCCTGCTTTCGATCGCGCCGGCGAGCCCTATGAGATCTATTTTCGTCCGGCCGCAGGTGGGACATGAAACGAATTCGACCCGCCGTTTACCGCCGAGCCCGAGAGCTGTCAGAATTTCGCAGCCCGCCTTCACTTCCTCCACCGGATCTCCTGTCAGCGAAACGCGTATAGTGTCGCCGATGCCTTCGCTCAGCAATATGCCGAGCGCAAGACCGGATTTTATCGTACCGCGCCTCACCGTGCCGGCCTCGGTCAGTCCGACGTGCTGTGGATAAGCGCACTTTCCGGCGATAGTCCGGCAGGCAGTCACCGTTTCAATTACATTTGATGATTTTACGGAAACGCATATATCGCCGAAATCCATTGCCTCCAGCATTGCGACCTGGCGAAGAGCGCTCTCGGCCAGTGCCTCCCCGCACGGCCGGCCGTATTTTTCGAGAATATCCTTCTCGAGCGACCCGCTGTTCACGCCGACGCGGATCGGCACGCCGTGCGCGCGCGCGCTGGCGGCAACCGTCCTTACGCGTTCGGGAGAACCGATATTTCCGGGATTTATGCGGATTTTCGCCACTCCGGCGTCAACAGCCGCGAGCGCGAGTCTGTAATCGAAATGCACGTCAGCAACTACCGGAACCGGAGAGCTTGCGACAATCTCGGGCAGAGCGGCCGCGGCCGCGGCATCCGGAACGGCGACCCTGACTATATCGCACCCGGCGGCGCAAAGCGCGCGTATCTGCGCGACCGTCGCCCTCGCGTCGGCGGTAGGCGTATTCGTCATGGACTGGACGGAAACGGGCGATCCGCCGCCGACGAAAATATTGCCGACGGCTATTTTTTTCGTATCGTTTCTTGTAAACATTGCGGCAGGACCTCCGTTACCGCCCGCTTATGATGCCGAAAATATCGTTGCCGGCAACGACTATCGCAAGCAATATCAACAATCCGAAGAAGATCATCGTCAGGATCCCTTCCACCTTCGGCGATACCTTCTTTCCGCCGCGGATCAGCTCGATAACGATGAAAAGAAGCTTTCCGCCGTCGAGGCCCGGGAACGGCAGCAGGTTGATAACTGCCAAATTCGCGCTGATCAGCGCCGTCATCTCCGCAAGAGACGCTATTTTAAGGCCGGATGGCGCGCTGACGGTCACGACCTGATTGACAACTTTGGTCAGTCCGATCGGGCCGGCGAGAGCGTTCAGACCGATCTGTCCGCTGATGAGGAACCAGAGCGACATGAATACGGATTTGATGAGAGAATGAACGTACAGGAAGCTGTTTCCGACGATGCTGAAGAAATTGCCGCGCTCGCCGTACGTAAAGCTGAAGCCGAATTTTGAATACGTTTCGAACTGCGCGAACTCGTTTATGAACGCGTCGACGTATTCCTCGTCGGTGAGTCTGACGGCCCCTGGACCGGAAGGCTGATGAAGATCGTGCAGCATGACGGAATTTCCGGCGGCGCCGTCGGAATAATTGTCCCATTCCGTAACGTACGCTCCTTTCACACCGTCGCGCACCCCGTAAAAATATTCGGTCCTCGCTCCCGTCTCCGAATAATCGAGAGTCACGGTGAGGGCGCGGCCGTTGTCCCAGTACGCAGTGTACGTGCCGAGCTGCGTCCGCTCGGAATAATTTTTGCCGCTCAGCCTGAACACGCCGACCTTCGCTGAAACGGTGCCGGGATCTGATGCGTTCTCAGCGTCGTTCCGCTTTACGTCAAATTCTCTCACGAAACTGTATCTGACTTTTTCGCCGTTCTTCTTTCTGACTGTGAAAAAGACTTCCTCAGGCTGTCTGACGAAGCTGTAGAGCGAATAATCCATCGGGGTGGTGACGGTTTTCCCGTTATAACCGAGCACGGTATCGCCCGGCTCGAGTCCCGCTATCATCATCGGCGCGTCTTCGGAAACCGCGGACACCTTCCGCGTGTCGTATCCGTTGAAGCAGAACAGCACCGAAACGATCAGCAGAGCGAGAATGTAATTCATCGTGACTCCGGCGAGCAGCACGAGAGCCCTCACGTACCAGGGCTTGACCACGAACGAATCCTTCGCGGGAGGCACCGGCCTGCCGTCGTCGTCGACCTCGTCCGTTTCCCCCTCGAGAGCGCAATATCCGCCTACAGGAAGGGCGCGAACCGAAAAAAGCATGCCGGTCTTTTTGGTTTTCCGCTGAAACAGCTTAGGACCCATGAAAATAGAAAATTCATTGACCCTGATTTTGAAAATGCGGGCGACGATGAAATGGCCCCATTCGTGGACCACCGTCAGCACGCTCAGCATCAATATCATCAATAATATGCTAACTACAACCACTCCGAGATCCTCCTGACATAATCTCTTGCCAGCCGGTCGGCCTCGACGGCGAGTCTGACGCCGTCGTCCGCGCCGCCTTCCGCACGCGCCGGCCCGTCGTAGGCTTCCATTGCCGCTTCAACGGCCTTCGGAATCGCATTGAATCCGATCTTCCCTTTCAGAAAAAGTTCCACCGCCGCCTCGTCGGCGCCGTTCAGCACCGCGCCGTACGCGCCTCCCCTGCGCGCCGCTTCGTACGCCGTCCCGAGACACGGAAACACGTCCGTTCTCGGCTTTTCAAACGTAAGCGAGCCGATAGCGGTCAGATCGAGTACGGGCGTCCGCGACGGTCTTCTCGCTGGATACGTCAGAGCAAGCTGGATCGGGACTTTCATATCCGGATTTCCGAGCTGCGCTATCACGCTTCCGTCGCAAAAACGCACCATCGAATGCACGATGCTTTGCGGGTGGACGTTCACGCCGATCTTCTCCGGGGGCAATCCGAACAGGTGCATCGCCTCGATCACCTCGAGGCCCTTGTTCATCATCGTGGCGCAATCCACCGTGATCTTCCCGCCCATCTTCCACGTCGGATGGCGGAGGGCGTCAGACGGCTTGACCGATTCCAGCTCCCGCGCCGAATACGTTCTGAACGGCCCCCCGGACGCGGTAAGTATAAGCTCGTCAACGGACGACCTGCCTCCGGCGAAAGAGCTTTCCAGACACTGGAAGATCGCCGAGTGCTCGCTGTCAACGGGCAGGATCCTGACGTTCATTTCAGCGGCGAGGCTCATAACGGCCTCTCCCGCGGCCACAAGAGTTTCCTTGTTTGCCAGAGCGATATCCGTTCCGGCCCTGATCGCCTTCACTGTCGGCTTCAGCCCGCGCATCCCGACGATCGCCGTGACGAGCAGATCGAGAGGAACGGACGCGGCTTCTTCAAGTCCGTCGTCGCCGTATAAAATCTTCGCTCCCGACGCTATGCCTCCACCGGCGGACGTCAATTCACGCCCGAGCCATTTCGCGTCGTCTCCCGAAGCGATGCATACCGTTTCGGGCAGAAATTCGAGAATCTGCTTCAGCAGCAGCTCGCGGTTCGAGCCGCACGTAAGCACGCAAACGCGGTACTCCGCGCCGCCGGCGGCGCCGGCGGATGCGTTCAGTTCGCGTATCACTTCAAGAGTCTGCGTGCCGATAGACCCCGTAGAGCCTAAAATACCGATCCTTCTGACCATGGCGTCACCATCAGATCAACATCGAGCAGAAATAATACACGGCCGGAAAGACGAACATCAGGCTGTCGATCCTGTCGAGCACGCCTCCGTGACCCGGTATGATATTTCCGAAATCCTTCACGCCGGCGTAACGCTTTATCACCGACGCGGAAAGATCGCCTGCCTGCGAAAGAAAACCGACCGCGAGCCCTATCACGGGATACCAGTAAAGCCTGAGCCCCGTGTACCAGCCCGTAAATACAAAAAGAAATCCGAGGATCAGAGATCCGGCGACCGCTCCGGCGAAAGCGCCTACGCTTCCCTCCACGGTCTTCTTCGGGCTTACCGAAGGCATCAGCTTATGCTTTCCGAAGCGCGAACCGATCTCATACGCCATCGTGTCGGCGGAAATGTTGGAAGCCATCGCGAGAATGAACATAAACAGGCCGCCGTTTCCACCGTCCAGCTCGCGTATCGAGAAGCCGAAGCTGGTGAGCGTCATCACGTACAACGCTCCGAAAAGCGTTACGGCTCCGTCGGCCGGCGAATATTTGTCATGTCTGAAAACGAGCACGGTCAGCAGTGCGAGCGTCAGGATCGTGAAACAGAGGCCGAATATGTTAAGATCCGGCACCGGTCCGTGTCCGGTCTCCTGTCCGCCGGCAAAAGGTATTTTCGGATATATCCTGAACACGTCCGGCGATCTTGTCATCACCTGATACGCGAAAATTCCCGCGAAGCAGAACCCTACCGGCTTTACGGGATGAAATCCCTTGTTCTCAAAGGCTCTGTATATCTCGAAAATGCCTATCACAATGAAGGCGAGGATAAGCGCGCCGAGCGCGTAATTTCCGACGGCCGTTGCCGCCACGACGGCGGCGATCAGGATTATTGCCGATATGACTCTCTGCTTTCTCATCTTCCAACGTCCTCTTCCCGTAACGGGGAAAATACTCAGGCGCCGTATCTCCGGCGGCGTCTTTCAAATTCAGCGATCGCCCTGTCAAGCTCCTCAGCTCCGAAATCAGGCCACAGCACGTCGGAAAAATAGAATTCGGCATACGCCGCCTGCCAGAGCATGAAATTGCTGATCCGCTGCTCGCCGCTCGTGCGGATGATCAGATCAGGATCCGGCACGTCCTCGTAAAGGCACCGCGAAAAAACGGTTTCGTCTATGTCTCCGGGGAGAATGATTCCTTTCGCGGCGTCTTCTGCAAGCTTTCTCGCGGCATGAACGATCTCGTCCCTGCCTCCGTAATTGATGCAGAGAACGGCGGTCAGATCGGAATTGTCCCCGGTTTTGCGTTCGGTTTCCCCGATGGCTTTCAGAAGCTCGTCGCCGAGGGCGCTCCTGTCCCCGCTTATAAGAAATCTGACCTTTTTTCTGTTTTCGCCGAGCAGCTTCTCGACGTTCACGAGATTGTCGAGCAGAAGTTTCATAAGAGCGCCGACTTCCGTTTCGGACCGCTTCCAGTTTTCGGTCGAAAATGCGTAAAAAGTAACGTATTTCACGCCGCGGTCAGCGCAGTTGGAAAGGAGTTTTTTGAACGCCTCGACTCCGGCGCGGTGCCCTGCGGCCGCGGGAAGCAGCCTCTTTTTCGCCCATCGCCGGTTGCCGTCCGGGATGACCGCAATATGGCGCGGCACCCGTACGGGCGCCCCGCCATCGCTTTCATTATCGATCGGAGCCTTTTTCGCGGCCATATCGTCAGATCTCCATAAGTTCCTTATCCTTTTCGGATACGACCTTGTCGATCTGCGCGATGCGTTTGTCGGTCATATTCTGGATCTCTTTTTCCGCGTCCTTCTGCTCGTCTTCGGTGATAAGGGATTTTTTCTTCTGATTCTTGAAGAATTCGACGGCGTCGCGGCGGATGTTCCTGACAGCCGTTTTCGCTTCCTCGCCGTAAACCTTCGTCTGCTTGGTCAGCTGCTTGCGCCGTTCCTCGGTGAGCGGAGGGAATACGAGCTTTATCACCTTTCCGTCGTTTACCGGGTTGATCCCGATATCGGACTTCTGGATGGCTTTTTCGATCTCTTTGAGAGCCGAGCCGTCCCAGGGAGTGATGACCAGCATCCTCGCCTCGGGCACGGAAATGCCCGCTATCTGATTGATAGGCGTATCAGTACCGTAATACGAAACGGTGAGTCTGTCGAGAATTGCCGGATTGGCGCGGCCGGCGCGCACAGTGTTCATCTGTTCTTTCAGTAAGCTGACGGTCTTATCCATCTTGTCGCCGAATTGCCTGTAATCATCTTTGTTCAGCATTTTCGATCACTCCTTTTTCTTTTATGGCTGAATGATACCATAACGGGCGCGGGTTGGCAAGTAGTCGCGCGGGGGCGCGAGCCCGGTTATCCGGTCCGCCTCGTCGCAGGCGGCGGACGTCAATGCTTTTTTTCAAAAGCTTCCATGAATTCGACGAGCCTGGCGACGCCCTCCTCGGGCATTGCGTTGTAAATGGACGCGCGCATTCCTCCGACGCTTCTGTGGCCCTTCAGATTCACAAGTCCGGCCCCGGTTGCTGCGGCGACGAATTCGGCGTCGGTTTCCGCGTTCCCGGTGACGAACGGTATATTCATCAAAGAGCGGTCGCGCCCGTGCACCGTCGCGCGGAACAGCCTGCTTCCGTCGAGGAACGAATAAAGCATCCCGGCCTTGCGGCGGTTGATCCTTTCGATCGCTTCCACGCCTCCCGCGTCGCGCAGCCACTCGAGCACAAGTCCGCACAGATATATGGAATAGGTCGGAGGCGTATTATAAAGGGACTGGTTCGTCGCGTGCGTTTCGAAGCTGAGCATCGTCGGTATATTCTCCGGCTGCTTCCCGACGAGATCCTTCCTGATTATGACGATCGTGAGTCCGGCGGGTCCGAGATTTTTCTGTGCACCGGCGAAAATGCATCCGAACCGCGACACGTCAACGGGCTCCGAAAGAATGCAGGACGACATATCCGCGACCAGCGGCCGCCCGCACGGAGGGATCTCGGGAAATCTCGTGCCGTATATCGTATTGTTCCAGCACACGTGAACGTAGTCTGCCTCCGGATCGAACATATCCGCCGAAAGCCCGGGAATATAGGTAAAAGTCCGGTCCTCCGACGAGGCGACAATGCGCGGCTCGGCGAGCTTCTTAAGCTCCGCGTACGCCCGTTTCGTCCACATTCCCGTCATGACGACGTCAACTTTTCCGCTTCCGGTCGCGAGATTCATCGGTATCATGTCGAACTGGAGGGAAGCGCCGCCCTGAAGAAACAGAACGTAATAATCATCCGGGATGTTCATGAGCTCTCTCAGAAGCTGCTCCGTATGTTTGATTATTCCGTCATAAACCGCCGACCGGTGGCTCATTTCCATTACCGACATCCCGGAGGAACGGTAGTTGAGCATTTCCTCAGCCGCTCTTTCGAGGACGGGCTCCGGCATCACAGCCGGGCCGGACGAAAAATTATAAACTCTTCCGTTCATATCTGCGCCTCCGGATATTTTACGAAATGACCGTTCCGACCGGTTCGCCGCACACGGCGCGTATCAGATTTTCGGGATCGCTGATGCCGAAAACGTGAATTCTGATGCCGTTGTCCCTGCAGAGCGAAGCGGCGGTTGAATCCATCACCTTGAGATTGCGGGAAAGCACTTCGTCGTGCGTGATCGCGGAAAATTTCTTCGCGTCCGGATTCACGTCCGGATCAGAATCGTACACGGCGTCAACGTTCTTCGCGAGCAGTATCACGTCGGCGTCGATCTCCGCGGCTCTGAGCGCCGCGGCAGTATCGGTCGTGAAGAACGGATTTCCGGTGCCGCATCCGAATATGACGATCCTTCCCTTTTCAAGGTGGCGCACGGCTTTATTCCTGATGTACGGTTCAGCCATCTGGCGCATCTCTATGGCCGTCTGAACTCTCACCGTAAGGCCCTGCTTCTCAAGCGCGTCGCAGAGCGCGAGCGAATTCATTACGGTCGCGAGCATCCCCATGTGATCGGCTCTGGTTCTGTCCATGGTGCCGCTTTTCGCACCGCGCCAGAAATTTCCTCCGCCGACGACCACGGCGATCTCCACGCCCATTTTGTGGACGGCGGCTATATGGCGGGCAACGTCCTCCAGCATAGCGGCGCTCAGTCCGAAGCCGCTTCCGGTGCCGTTCTCCGGATTTCCCGCCAGCGCCTCTCCGCTGATCTTGATCAAAACTCTTCCGTACACAGGTTTCTTATCCATGCCCGATCAATTCCTTCCCGTTTTAATTGTCAGATTATTCTAAAAAAAGGGGTTATGACTAACCCCTTTTGAAAAGCTGCGTGTTCCGAGCGGTCATTCCGCGTTGTTTTCAATGCCCTCGCCGCGCTCGAAGCGTACGAAGCGGCGGATCGTTATTTTCTCGCCGATGACGGCAACGAGTGAATTGAGCAGATCCTGGACCTTGATCTCGGGATCCTTTACAAACTGCTGCTCGAGCAGGCAGTACTCGTCGTAGAATCTGCTTATGCGGCCCTCGACCATCTTGTCGACGATCTTCTCGGGCTTGCCTTCGTTGAGCGCCTGCTGGCGGAGCACTTCCTTCTCCTTCTCGATAGCTTCCTGGGGAACGTCCTCTTTGGAAACGTACAGAGGCGAAGAAGCGGCGATCTGCATGGCCACGTCTTTTACGAAAGCACGGAACTTCTCGTTCTGGGCGACGAAATCGGTCTCGCAGTTTACCTCGACGAGAACGCCGATGCGTCCGCCGCCGTGAATATAAGAGTCGACGATACCCTCGCTCGCGACTCTTCCGGCGCGCTTTGCCGCGGCGGCAAGTCCTTTTTCGCGGAGCAGCACCGCTGCCTTTTCCATATCGCCTTCAGCGTCAACGAGCGCCTTCTTGCAGTCGTTGATTCCGGCGGAGGTTCTTTCTCTTAATTCCTTGATCATCTGAAGTGTGACTTCCATTGTATTTTCCTCCTTTAGCTAATAACGTTCCTTAACGGCAGAATCAGTTGGCGGCCTCTTCGGCAATCTCCGCGGCGGCGTCCTCCGCCTCTGCCTCGAGTCTGGCATCCATGCCTTCCTGGCCTTCGTTGCCCTCGATGAAAGCGTCGGCCATCTTTCCGGCGATGAGCTTCACCGCGCGGATGGCGTCGTCGTTTCCGGGGATAACGTAATCGACTTCGTCGGGATCGCAGTTCGTGTCAACGATAGCGACTACCGGAATGCCGAGCTTGCGGGCTTCGGCGACGGCGTTCTTTTCGACTCTCGGGTCGACAACGAACAGAGCCGAAGGCAGTCTCTTCATGTTTCTGATACCGCCGAGATTCTTCTCAAGCTTCTCGCGCTCGTTTCTGAGCTGGGTGACTTCCTTTTTGGGGAGTCTGTCGAACGTGCCGTCCTGCTCCATGATATCGAGCTTGTTCAGACGGTCGATCCTCTGACGGATCGTCTTGAAATTGGTGAGCATTCCGCCCAGCCATCTGTTGTTCACGTAGAACTGGCCGGATCTTTCAGCCTCTTCCAGAATGGAGTCCTTTGCCTGCTTCTTCGTACCGACGAAAAGGAGCGTTCCGCCGTTTTTCGCGATCTCGGAAAGGAAAAAATACGCCTCGTCGATCTTCTTCACTGTCTTCTGAAGGTCGATGATGTAAATACCGTTTCTCTCCGTGAAGATGTACTCGGCCATCTTGGGATTCCAGCGTCTGGTCTGGTGCCCGAAATGCACTCCGGCTTCGAGCAACTGCTTCATTGAAATAACTGCCATAATATGATTCCTCCTTGTTTATTCCTCCGGCTGCTTCTCCTCCGCGATCGAGCTTTCGCCAGGAAGACGCGGATCCGCGGCCGTGCGTACTTTGACAGCAAGGGATATTATATCAAATCCGGCCGCGCCGTGCAAGACTTTTTTCGCCTGCTTGCCGCCTGTTTCCGGCCGCCTGCTTCCGCCTGCGTTCAAGTCAGGTTTCCGTCAGCGTTTCCGGAGCGGTCGCGGGCGCCGCTTCCGGCGCGTTTTCCGGCCTTCGCGCTTTCACTATGAGTAAAACAAGAGAGATGATGAAAATAACGACGCTGATCCACTGTGACGTCGAAAGCTTCCAGATGAAGCCGCGTATCTCGTCGCCGCGGAGAAACTCGTCAAAAAATCTGATAACGGGATACGTCACGCCGTAAACGAGCAGCAGCGAACCCCTGAATTTTCCGCGTCTGAGCAGAATAAGCAGAAAAATGAAAAGACAAACGTTCAGCGCCGATTCGAGAAGCGGGGTCGGAAAACGGCGGACGTCGTTTATTTCCGGAGAATATTCGTTTCCGTGAACGATAAACCCGAAGGAGCTTTCAATACCGTAGCAGCATCCTCCCAGAAAGCAGCCGACGCGTCCGAAAGCGTGAAAAAGCGGTATGGCACACGCGTAAACGTCGCGGATCGCGGATTTCCGGTCCGGCAGGAGCTTGCGGGCCTTCATATAAATTTCCATTCCGATCACGGAACCGATCATGCCTCCGTAAAACACGGAGCCACCGAAAATGACGCCGAGCGCGCTGAAAAAGGTTCCGGTGCTGATCCTTCCGACGGCGGACAACGTTCTGAGCAGCAGACTGTAGTTCGTTATCCCGTACAGCAGATGCCCTCCGACAAGAAGTCCGGCTCCGACAGATAATGCAAAGATCGGTATATCAAAGCCTTCGAGGCCCGTTCCGGATCTCCGGACAATAAAAAAAACGACCGCCGCCGCCATTCCTATTATGGCGCAGACGGAATACAGGCCTATAGTCTTTCCGAACAGTTCGATCGACGGATACATATCGCGACAAAAAAGAAAATGCCGGTCCGCGACGCAGACCGGCATCCGTCAGGATTACTGAAGCGAAGAAAGCTCGCTGTTGATCTGGTCAACGATACCCTTGCCGCTGCAGGCGATGCAGCCGGTGCAGATGGTGCACGTGATGAAGAATATACCGGAGAATACCAGACCGATAATGGATACAACAAGGCCAGCCGTGGCAAGACCGGAAGGCTCACCGGCAAGCTTGGATTTCTTTCCGCCCATAACGGAAAGAATAACGCCCACGATACCGGCGATAAGTCCTACTACCGCTCCGAAACCAGCCCAGCTGAAGAACCAAGCAAAAACGAGCGAAACAATGCCGCAGATAAGTCCGCCAAGGGACATGCCTTTTCCTGATTGCATAATAAAACCTCCAAAATCCGTCCTTACGGGCGTTGATATATGCATTATAGCACCATCATTTTGTCATTTCAACAGTTTTTCCCGGATTTTGACATATTTTTTCATTTTTCATTTTAACGTCTGCCTGATCGCGCCACGCCGGCGCTTCGGGCAATCGTCAGCGGATGCGTTCGAGACGGATCGTGTTGTTTTCGCCGCCGCTTCCGCTTATACTGCCGCCCACCATTATGACGTTGTCCCCCGCGGAAAGCCCGAGGACCTGCGCCGTCTTTTTGAGAGACTCGTAAAACATGACCTCGGAGGACGGATATTCCTCGCTCAGAACGGGAATGACGCCCCAGGAAAGGGCCTGCTTGCGCCATTGTCTCACGTCAGTCGTAAGACCTATTATGGGAGCCACCGGGCGGAAGCGCGAGACCATGCGGACCGTCGCGCCGGACAGCGAACAGACGGCTATGGCTTTCGCGTCGGTCGCGAGAGCCATATTGCACGCGGAATGAGATATCGCGTCGACGTTGTTCTCTATCCTGAAATACGTGTCGTGGAAAATCTTTCCGTATTCGATATGCTTCTCGGTCTCCTCGCATATTTCCGCCATTATCTCCACCGTGCGGACGGGATATTTTCCTGAAGCGGACTCGCCGGAGAGCATGACGGCCGAGGTACCGTCGTAAACGGCGTTGGCAACGTCGGAGATCTCCGCTCTCGTCGGGCGCGGATTGCAGATCATGGACTCCAGCATTTCAGTGGCGGTAATGACGCGGCGGCCGAGCATCCTGCATACCGTGATCAGCTCCTTCTGCCTCGCGGGCACCTCGCGGTACGGTATCTCTACGCCCAGGTCTCCGCGGGCCACCATGACGCCGCCGCATTTTTTTGCGATCTCATAAATATGATCGACGCCGGACTGGTTTTCGATCTTCGCGATTATGCCTATGCTCTCGCCGCCGTTGGCGTTCAGGAACGAGCGGATATCGTCGACGTTTTCCGCATTTGAAACGAAAGACGCGGCGACGTAATCGACCTCGTTCCGTATGCCGAACAGAAGATCCTCCCTGTCCCTGTCCGACAGGAACACCTGATGAAGCACCTTTCCGGGAAACGACATGCTTTTCCTGTCTGAGATCGTTCCGCCGGCGGTCACGGTGCAGCAGATATCGCTGCCTTTGATTTCGTCCACGCGGAACTGCACGATCCCGTCGTTGACGTATATCCGGTCGCCCGGCGCGAGCTCCGTGTTGAGCGTTTTGAACGAAACGGAAACCTTTTCCCGCGTGCCCTCGACGTCGTCCACCGTGAACACGAACCGGTCGCCGTCGTTCAGCTCCACGGAGCCGCAGGCAAACGTACCGATTCTGTATTCGGGACCTTTCGTATCGAGCATTATCGCAACGGGAAGTCCGAGCTTTTCCCGGACTTTTTTCACGCGGTCCATCACGGTTTTATGCCATTCGTGCGTTCCGTGCGAGAAATTGAAGCGGGCGACGTTCATTCCGGCCAGGCACAGTTTTTCGATGATCTCCTCGCTTTCGCTCGAAGGACCTATCGTGCATATTATTTTTGTTTTTCTCATAATGGAGCGCTCCGTTCGGTCAAAGGCTCCCCGCGCCGGCGAGGGCGCAGGGACCGTATCATTTCTTTTTCTTTTTCGATATTACGATACCGGCAACTATCGCGGCGACGGCAACGACTCCGGCGACTATTCCGATGATCAGCCCCGTGTTCGGACCTCCGGACGTCCCGGCCGGCTTTCCGGTGGTGTTTGCGGCATCCGTGGCGGCCGCGCCGGTGGCGGCGGGAGCATCGGTGGCGGCGGACGCGCCGGTGGCTTCGGGCACTTCAGTGGCAGGAACAGGCGTCGGCTCGGCGGTAGGAGTGGCCGGAGCTTTCGTAGGGGCGTTGACGTCGATGAATTCTCTCACGACGACGTTGTCAACGGTGAAAACGGCCGTGCGCTGATAAAAGCCGAAGGTGCCGTATTCGGGATAATCCGCTTCGCCCTCGAACAGAACGCCGCCGGCCGGATCGTATGCCGTTACCGAGCCGTCGTTCAGCAGGAGCGTTACGACCTCGCTGCCGTCTATGATGAGCGTGATTGTATCTATCGCGTCGATGAGGGTAACGTGCCCGGATCCGGCGAAGCCTTCAGGCGCCGGAACGAGGAACTGAGCGCATTCGCCGTTCGCGCCGCCGTTGTTGAGCGCCACGCCGATCC
>CADBOE010000035.1 GCA_902796205.1 uncultured Ruminococcus sp.
CACGGTTTCGGCTTTTGTCCGGTGATAAGGTGCAACGGGGGACAGACCACGGTTCACAGACCGCGGTTTTGCTTTTTTCTTTACTTTTTCAAAAAAAAAGAGGATAATTACAGCCGGACGGGATTTTCTCCCCATCTAATGAAGGATACGAAAAGCGGATGGAACTGACATTATTAGCCATATCAAAACTGCAAGTCATTGGCACCATAATAAGTATCGTGGTGGTTTTGATGATTTTGGCTGCGATCAGAGCCAAGAGAGTCTTTTCTTTGCGCAAGCTCACTGAAAGCGACATTGCCGGCGTTGAAGGTGAAAAGCTTGCTTCCGACATGATAAAAGCCGTTTTGAATGACGGCGACCGTTTTTTTTCAAATCTTGTCGTGAATTATAACGGAAAACGTGCGGAACTTGATAACGTGATAGTCAACTGCAACGGTATTTTTATCATTGAGGTCAAAAATTACAGCGGCAGGCTCGTCGGCAACGCGGATGATTACGAGTGGTCCAAATTTCATGAAAGTGCAGCCGGAATTACTTACGAAAAAATTGTTAAAAATCCTATCAAACAGGTAAAAAGGCAGGTTTACGTCCTTGCGGGTTACCTTCGCGAAGCGGGGATCAACGTCTGGATCAACGGATGCGCTCTCTTGCTTCAGAAGAACAGTCCCGTTGACGATCCCTGCGTCCTTCAATCTGCCGATGATATTGACCGTGCGATACATACTCACGGCAGAACGCATTTTGACGATCGAACGATTTCCGACATTTGCAGGTGTCTTGAGAATGTTCCTGAATATGTGATCTGAAAGAAAGGAGCTTTTTTATAGGCGGGATTAAAGATCAGCACTGTAAAAACGGCGTCACAGTAACGGCGCCACTATAAAAACCGGGGTCCGTCCCCGGTTGCATACCGGCTTCGGCGTAGGCGATACAACGTTTTAAACAGGGGTCTGTCCCCGGTTGCATACTTACACCCGGTTGCGGGATGGCATAATTTAACGGCAATTCTGAAGGAGGAAAATTAAAATGGCATCTTCGAGACTTATTGGTGATTACCCTGTGATTGGAATCAGGCCGACGATCGACGGAAGAAGAGGACCTCTCAAGGTTCGGGAAAGCCTGGAAACGCAGACCATGAATATGGCAAAGGCGGCAGCCGGGCTGATATCGGGCAATCTGTTCTATTCTAACGGAGAACCGGTCAAAGTGATTATCGCCGACACTACGATCGGCAGAGTCGCCGAGAGCGCGGCTTGCGCGGAAAAATTCAAAAAAGCCGGAGTCAGCATTACGTTGACCGTAACGCCTTGCTGGTGCTATGGGAGCGAGACCATGGATATGGATCCCATGACCATTAAAGCCGTATGGGGCTTCAACGGAACAGAGAGACCCGGCGCGGTGTATCTCGCTTCGGTATTGGCGTCGCATGCGCAGAAAGGATTGCCAGCGTTCGGCATATACGGCCGCGACGTTTGTGAAGCAGACGACACCGCTATCCCGCCTGACGTCAGCGAAAAAATATTGAGATTTGCCAGAGCCGCCGTTGCCGCCGCAACAATGAAAGGGAAGAGTTATCTGCAGATCGGATCGATCACGATGGGAATCGCCGGATCAATTATCGACACGTCTTTTTTCGAGGAATATCTCGGAATGCGCGTCGAATCAGTTGACGAAGTTGAAATTATCCGGAGAATGACCGAAGGTATTTACGACCGCGATGAGTTCGAAAGGGCGCTCGCATGGACCAGAAAATACTGCAGGGAAGGCTTCGATAAAAATCCTGAATTTATAAGAGAATCCGACGAAAAAAAGGCTGAAAGCTGGGAATTTGTCGTGAAAATGATGTGTATAATGAAGGATCTCATGAACGGCAACGACCGGCTTCCGTCCGGCTGCGAAGAGGAAAAAGTCGGGCATAACGCGATTGCCGGAGGGTTTCAGGGACAGCGGCAATGGACTGATTTTTATCCCAACGGCGATTTCGCGGAGGCGCTGATGAATTCCTCGTTCGACTGGAACGGAGCCCGGGAGCCGTACGTGCTTGCGACGGAAAACGACACGTTGAACGGCGTTTGCATGCTTTTCGGCAAATTGCTCACGGGGCGGGCTCAGATATTTGCCGACGTCCGGACGTACTGGAGTCCGGAAGCCGTAAAACGCGCCACCGGCTATGAAATTGACGGAATTGCTTTGGAAAACGGCGGTTTCATTCATCTCATCAATTCCGGCGCCGCCTGTCTCGATGCATGCGGTGAGGTCAGGGATGACGAATGGCGCGGCGTGATCAAGCCTTTCTGGGAAATGACGCAGAAAGATATTGAAGCCTGCCTTGCGGCAACGACGTGGAACTCCGCGGACAAGGGTTATTTCCGCGGCGGCGGATTTTCGTCAAGATTTCTTACGCGCGCGGAGATGCCGGCAACAATGATGCGCCTGAATCTCGTAAAAGGGCTCGGCCCTGTTATGCAGATTGCCGAGGGGTGGACGCTTTCGCTTCCTGACGAAGTATCGGACAAGCTGTGGAAGCGTACAGATTACACCTGGCCATGCACGTGGTTTGTGCCGAGGTGCGGCGCCGCTGCCGGTAATGCGTTTGCCTCGGCTTATGACGTGATGAATAATTGGGGCGCAAATCACGGGGCAATCAGCTACGGACACATTGGTGCCGACGTTATTACGCTTTGCTCGATGCTTCGGATTCCCGTCTGTATGCATAACGTTCCGGCTGACAAGATCTACCGGCCCGCAGTGTGGAACGCCTTCGGCATGGATAAGGAAGGTCAGGATTTCAGGGCATGTCAGGCTTTCGGGCCGTTTTACAGGAATATCAGATAATCGGGATCCGGATCACGGTCACGGTTAGAATCGATAATCAAGAATCATGCAGGGCCTTTTGGCCCTGTTTTGGGTTATGAAAAAACGAGTTAAACCGGGGCCTGTGTGAAACCGAGGTCTGGAAACCGGGGGCTGTCCCCAGTTGCCACAAGGATCGAAAATTTTTCCGTCCGCCAGCCTTACGGCCGGCCGTCCGGAAAGAAAAGCACCTGAAATTACGTTGAATCAGCCTGAAACGTAAAAAACTCTTGACATAACCAGCCCTGAACG
>CADBOE010000036.1 GCA_902796205.1 uncultured Ruminococcus sp.
ATGAACCGCAACTGTTTACCGGAATCCAAATTTACATTGATGCGGGTAATAAAAGAAGGTTGTTCTATGATCAGGAGACAGATTAAAGCTCTTAAAGCCCTTAGTTATCAGTCTGTTGAGACTTGACACTAATATGAGATCAACTGCATATTCCTAACGCCGAAGGTGGTGGCAACAAAGTTGATAACGGCATTTTATTCACGCTGTTGTCCCAAGGCATGTGGAAGTCGTGAGCCTTTTGCAGAAGACGCGCAACAACTAATAATAAATATTTGCCGGGAATTCCCGGTATTTCAGAAGCTATCTTGTCAAAGCCGGATTTTACGTTTGAAGAAACGGAAACAACCTGGAACAACCCGAAAAAACTTACGAAAAAACTTACGAAAAAACTTATAGAAAGAGCCCCGGAAAACAGGATTGAAAAAACTCATCTGTTATGATACACTGCCTGTGATTATTTTTGAAAGGCACATGATATTCATGTGACGGTGAAGCAATGATCAACAGATGATCGGATTCAGCATATGTAAACAAGCGATGCTTTATGGGTGCAGTATGCCCATAATAAGTTTGCGTAGACTGAATGAAGATAGTCTGTTTTTTTGAGCGGATCCTAAAGAAAGAAACACTGATTACCGTGTGACTCCGGCTGCAGATTATCAGTATTTTCTCTCGTCATATTTTACGCGAATAAAAAATCCCCCCGCTCCGGCAGACCCTTATCAGTCTATGTATGACAGAGAGGGGTGCTTTTTTTGTTACAGATCAGATCACTTACCATAACACACAGAAAAGACCTGACAACGATCCTGAAAAACTTTGATTTCGTGCTGAACCGCGGCGACAAGGCGGTTCTGACCGGCGAAGAAGGAAACGGAAAGTCCACTTTGTTAAAGTGGATCTATGACCCGGGACTCGTGGAGTCCTATGCAGAAGCAGAGGGTATTCGGACCGTTCAAGGCGAACTGATGGGGTATCTTCCGCAGGAACTGCGGGATGAAGATAAACAGAAAACAGTATTTGACTATTTTTCCGGGCTGCCGGCATTTCAGGAAGCGGATCCATCTGAACTTGAAAAAGCGGCAGCAGAGGCGGGGATCCCAAGTGCTCTGTTTTATTCGGATCAGGCAATGCAGTCGCTTTCCGGCGGAGAAAGAGTCAAGGTCCAGATGGCAGGACTGCTGCTTGCCCGGCCGGATATCCTGCTGTTGGACGAGCCTTCGAACGATATTGATCTTTCCGCACTCCGGTGGCTGGAGAATATGATCAACCGATTTTCCGGAAGTGTTCTTTTCGTTTCCCATGATGAGACACTTATCGAACGGACAGCAAACCGGGTGATTCTGATGGAACAGCTGCGGCAGAAATCAATATCCCGCGTGTCCGTCGCAAATGTGCCGTTCCGTACCTTTATGGACGAAAGGCAGCGAACGTTTGATAAACAGAAACAGGAAGCTTACAGCGAGCGGCGTGAAGAGAAAAAAGCCATGGAACGATTCCGGCGCATCGAGCAGAAGGTTGAATCGGATCTCCGGAACATTTCCAGACAGGATCCGCATGCCGGCAGACTGCTGAAGAAAAAAATGAAGGCTGTAAAGTCTCTTGAGAAACGTTATGACAGGGAACATGAGAAAATGACCGAAGTTCCCGAGAAGGAATCCCCCATCACCATCCGATTTGACCGTCAGAATCCCATGCCTGCAGGGAAAAAGGTGGTCGAATATGATCTGCCGGTGTTGGAAGCCCCGGACGGCAGACTCCTGGCGGAGAACGTCTGCCTGAAGGTAAAGGGACCTGAGAAAATCTGCATCATCGGAGACAACGGATCCGGAAAGACAACCCTGATCCGGAAGATTGCCGGAGAACTCCTTTCGCGGCAGGATCTTAACGCCTGTTATATGTCACAGAATTATGAAGAAACCCTGCCATTTGACCGGACTCCCGTGGAGTATCTCGCGTCTTCCGGAAAGAAGGACGACGTGACCAGGGCACGGACATATCTGGGATCCATGAAATATACGGCAGCCGAAATGTTCCATCCCATCCGGGAGCTTTCCGGCGGTTAGAAAGCGAAGCTGCTGCTTTTAAAGATCTGCCTGACAGATGCGAATGTCCTGATTCTGGATGAACCGACCCGGAATTTCTCGCCGCTTTCCGGATCTGAGGTCCGGGGCATCCTGAAACAGTTTCCCGGGGCTATCATCAGTGTATCTCATGATCGAAAATATATTTCCGAAGTCTGCGATACCGTATACCGGTTGACACGGGCAGGCCTGGAAAAAACGGAAATGTTGCGATTCCGGGAGCAGGAAGTATAAAATACTAAACAGCGGCAGTTTTCGGCATTCCGCATTTACGTTGATGACGTTAAAAGAGAAAAGACGCTCTATGATCGGGAGGCAGATTAAACCGTTTCTGTCTGTTATTGCATGGCGTTTTGCGGCGCCGCAAAAATCTGATGCCGGGATCCGTGAGGCTCCGCGGTCGCCGGTCCCGTATATTCCGTTCTGCGCCGTTTTCACACGCCGGAGCCCTGTCAGGACCGTCCGGCTCCACCGGCAGGCGAGAGAGCTTGCTTTCTGCGTTATTGTACTGAGCCGATGGGCGTTGTATCATTCAGACGCAATCGAAAATTGCACTTTTAAGGAGGTAACAACGTATGGAATTAGGAAAGAAAATCAGACAGCTCCGGTTCAAGGCCGGATTGACCCAGGAACAGCTGGCGGAAAAGCTGAATATCGGCGCACAATCCGTGTCAAAGTGGGAAAACGCCGTGGCCATGCCGGACATCACCACGCTTCCCCTTCTCGCAGAGATCTTCGGCGTCAGCATTGACGATCTTTTCGACCTGACGAGCGAGCAGCGCCTGAACCGCATCGAAAACAGTCTGGACAATACGGACGAGCTTCCGCAGGATCTGTTCAGGGAATACGAGGATTTCCTGAAGACGCAGCTTGAAGACGAACAGAACAGGCAGCGGGCGACGGGCCTGATCGCCTACCTGTACTGGCACCGTATGAATTCCTGCGCGGGAAAAGCGGCCCGTTATGCCCGGGAATGCATCCGGACGGCTCCCGGAGTAAAAGACTGCCAGTGGGTCCTGGAACGGGCCGAAGGCCATGTGAGCCGTGATTGGAACATCGCCAATCACACGAAAGCGATCGAATTCTGGCGCGGTATCGTCGACGAAAATCCCGGGGTCCGCCTGCCGTACCTGTATCTGCTGGACAATCTGCTCGCAGACCGCCGTGCGGATGAGGCGGAAAAATATCTGGAACGTGCAAGCAGGCTTCCCGACGCAAGGCCTGTCATGGTCGAGGTCTACCGCGCTGACATCGCTCTGGCCCGCTTTGACAAAAAGACGGCGGACGGGATCATGGAAAAGCTGACGGCAGCGCATCCGGAGGATCCGGTCTGCCTGTTCGAGGCCGCACAGTATTACGCAAAAAAATGCGATTATCAGAAAGCGATCAGCCTTTACGAGCAGTCATTTGAAAAAGAGCCACGCAGGCCCCGCTTTTCAGACGAACTGATGGCTGTCGCGGACATTTACGAAATCACGGGCGAATACCGGAAGGCGGCAGAAACGTACGACAGGATCATCGACCTTCTGGAAAACGAGTGGGGATTTACGGAGGACACGGGACTGCAGAAGGCCAGAAACGAAAAAGCGCGTCTGCTGGCGAAAGCGTGAGCAGGTCTGACGCGCGCCTCACCGCCCGCGATCAGAACGAAGGTCCGGTTTACCGGCCGGATAATACGTATCAGAGAAAAACAGGCGCGGCTCCTCCGGAGTCACGTCTGTTTTCTTACAAGTACCCTTTGAGCATTGTCGGCGTCCCATTCCGCGCAGGCAATGCTTTCTTTTCCGCTTTCCGGATACAGCGAGGTATCGAATTGATAATAATAATTACATCCGGCGTCGATCCCGAAATTCAGAAGCTCTTCGTCTGTACGGAGGAAGCAGAACCAGTATTTCAGATGAGCCGTCGACCTTTCGCAGGCGTCGATGTGGTACCATTCCCCGCCGACTTTCACCATGCTCCAGAAATGTTTTGTTTCTCCGCCCTTGCGTACGACGTCTGCCGTCTCGAATCCGGCGGCCTCAAGAAAAGCCTTCATTGCGGCAAAATACGTGAAACAGTCTCCCGTCTGTTCGTTTACGCCGCGGATCGACTCCCTGATCCAGTCTGATTTGTCGGAATAACCGCTGTAAAATATGCGGGTAGATATATAGTTCCATATCACGAAAAGCTTCTCAACGTCATCCATGCCGTCGTTCAGCAGCCGCGAGGCGAGCTCCGAATACATCTCGCGCATTGCCTCCTCCGTATATACGGGCTGCGGACGCACTGCGAGCGTGACCGTTTTCCGGGCTGTGTTTCCGGCGGCATCAGTCGCCGTATATATTATTTCATAAGTTCCGACGGCCCGCAGATTTACGCGTGAGGAATCGACGCTGAATTCGACAGGTCCGTCGCGGTTGTCCCTCGCGCTCACCCCGGCTCTGTACGAGAAGCCGTCGCCGAGATATATCTCCTTCCAGTCTTCAGCTTCTATCACTGGCGGCGTTTCGTCGACGATCACGTAAAGGACCGTCTCCGCTTCTGTTCTGTTTCCGTATTCGTCCTCCGCCACTATGACGACCCGCTTTTTTCCGGGAGTGTCCGTTGCTACCTGCTCTTTGAACGAAACGTCAGTTCCGGACAGGTCGGCAATGCTTTTTACAAAATCGGTCGCCTTCGCTCTGTCGCCCTTCCATACGGTCACGTCGTGCACGGTCAGCGACGGCGGAGTGGTATCGACGACTCTCACGGTACGTGAAAGCTCAACGCCGTCCAGCAGGATGGTCATATCGTATTTTCCGGGGACGCGCGTGTTTACCGAAGAGATATTGCCGTAGCGGATGTCCCCCGCGGGATCTCCGGAAAACCATTCCGCGGCGTCGGGAAGCTCCGTTCCGGCCTCAACCGTTATCTCGGCCCTGACCGGTCCTTCCAGCGGCTCGGCAGTCGGCACGGCGGTAATCGGCGGGACATGCGTCGGAACGACGGCAGGAGGCGCTTCCGTATTTGGCGCGGCGGTACTCCCGGTCGGGACCTCTGAAATCGCCGGTGTAATTAACACTGTCTGCGCGGAAGTTCCCGGAACGGAAACACGTCCGTAAGGCTCGTCCGGATCGCATGCAGACAAACCCGCGGCGACCGACAGGGCCGCCGCGGCTGCGAGAATGAACAATAAGATTCTTTTCGCCCCCATTACGGTTCTCTCAGGCAGGGATAGCCGGCCTCGTCATGAGCATCGAGCAGCTCGTCGCACATGGAAACGATCTCGTCCGTAGACAGCTCGGCGCCGGTGTGCGGATCCGCCATTGCGGCCTGATAAACGGTCCTGCGGTCGTTGGTGACGGCCGCCTGGATGGTGAGCAGCTGCGTATAGATATTGGTGGAATTCATCATCGCCAGCTGGAGAGGAAGATCGCCTATGTAAGTGGGATGAACGCCCGACTTGTCAACGAGACACGGCACCTCCACGCACGCTTCCTTCGGAAGGTTTGAGATGAGACCGTTGTTTATGACGTTGCCGCCGATCTTGTAAGGAACGTCCGTAAGGACCGCTTCGATGATCCTGGAGGCATACTCCTGTGAACGGCTGTGGGTAACGTTGCCGCCGGCGAGGATCTCGTCGCGCTGCTTTGCCCAGCCGTTGATCTGATTTATGCACCGGCGGGGATATTCGTCGAGCGGGATATTGAATTTTTCGATGAGATCGTCCCTGCCCGGCTTGATGTAGTAGGGATTGTATTCGGAGTTGTGCTCGGAGGATTCAGTGCAGTAGTAGCCGAGTTTGTCGATATAATCGAAACGCACCATGTCACCGTGCTTCTCGCCCGCGTTCTTCTCTTTCGCGCGTCTTCTGATCTCCGGGTACAGGTCGTTCCCGTCTCTGTCGCGGATGTCAAGAAGCCACGCCATGTGATTGATTCCCGCGATCGTTTCGTAGCGGCCTTCGAGCCTGTCTTCCATGCCGAGCTCGGTAAGGAGGCAATGAGAGCAGACCTGCACGGAGTGGCAGAGTCCGACAGTCTGTACGGACGAATAGCGCTGCATGAATCCGGAGATGATCGCCATGGGGTTGGTATAGTTAAGGAAGAGAGCGTCCGGGCATACCTCCTCCATGTCGCGAGCAAATCCTTTCATGACCTGTATCGTGCGGAGTCCGCGCATTATGCCGCCGATGCCGAGCGTGTCGCCTATCGTCTGCCTGAGGCCGTATTTTTTCGGTATCTCAAAGTCGATCACGGTGCACGGTTCGTAAAGGCCGACCTGGATGGCGTTGATAACGAACGACGCCCCGCGAAGCGCGTCCTTTCGCTGCGGGACTCCGAGATACTTTCTGATCGTCGCCCTACCCTGATTTACCGTTTTGTTCATGGCGTCGATGAGAATGTAGGATTCGTCAAGGCGCTGCCTGTCGATGTCATAAAGAGCGATCTCGACGTCGTGCATCGGTTCGGCCATCATAGTGTCGCCGAGCACGTTTTTCGCGAATACGGTGCTTCCGGCACCCATAAATGTCACTTTCATGTCTGTTCTTCCTTTCGTTGCTTGTATATAAAACTGTCTCTCTTGTCAGGTTGCCGGCGCCGCTTCCGCCCCCGGCCGGGCGACGGTGAGGAAGCAGGAAATATCACGGCGTCATGGCGTTATTCCGAAATATGCGTACAGCTGGGAGAGCCATATTTTTTTCCGCGACGAAGCGAATCTCTTCATGAAGCTGATTTTGGAATTCCACGCTTCCTCGTTCGTGCCGGCCTCTCCCCAGCGGAGGAAATTCGCTTTTATGGCGTCCTTCATCTCTGCGCGTGTTTCGTCGATCACTTTAATGCAGCGCTTCTCAGCGAAAACCACTTCGGCGGCATAGATGCACCGCTCGATGAATCTGTCGCGGAACGCCTGGTTTTTCAGGAGCCTGTGCGCGACGGATCCGAGAATGGTATTGTCGTTGAGGGCGTGACTGAACATGTTCGCGTTCGGGTCGCTCACGAAGCCTCCGTCCATATCCATAACCACGAAACGCCACTTCGTATCGAGCCGGCTCGGATCCTTTCCGGAGCTGCAGCGCCAAACCTTGATATTGTTAGTGGGCCAGTCTCCGTTGCACACGTACATATGCGCGACCATGCTGTCGATCAGGCTGTCCACGTCGAGCTGAGCCGTGACTTTTTCGTAATTCTCTTCCTTCGCCATATTATGGCCGGTGATGAATTTTACGAGATCCTCCCAGTCCTTTTTGTCCTTCTCCGTCCCGTCCGTAAGCTCATACGGACTGTTTCCGTTATGCGTCACAAGAGGCGTGGGCGCTTCAAGCATAGCGAAATTCTCCTCGAGGATCCCGTAGTGGGCGGCGAAATATTTCGCGCCGTATCGTTCGCGCATATTGTACGTCCCCCACAGCTCTCCGTTTATCAGGAGGATAACGGATCTCGCCTCCTGATAATCCACGTTGAGCATCGAGGCGAGCTTCTGGCTGACTCTGTCCGCCATAAACGAGCCCACGGCGTCGTTCCCGGAATTGCGCATGACGAGGCGCTTGAATTCGGTTATCGTGCGGCCCGTCGCGTCGGTAACGTTTCCGCGGAAAATATCATATTCCAGCTTGCCGGGATTGTCCGCGACAGCCGGATTCGCGTCACTTTTGAAGTACAGTCGGATGGACTTCTGAAGATTTCCGAGCGATCCGTTGCCCGACAGCGAGATCTCCACCCACTGGCCGGCGCGCTTCAGACCGGTTTCGTCGTATATCTCGCATACGGCTTTCACGCGCTCCTTCGTATCGAACGGATGCTGCATCGTAGTATAATAAATGCCCGTGTCTCCGCCGAATTCCCCGGGCTCGACGAAAAGAGACACGACGGGCACGTTAAAGAGAGACGCACCGTCGCCCCAGACCATATAAGTTTCCGTCACTTCAGGAGTCCGTTTTCCTTCGCCGTCTATCCCGACGGCTCTTATCACGCGCGCCCGCGGCATTTTCCCTCCGGGCAGCGGATAACCGAGAGCCGAGCTGACGCTCTTTATAAGAGCGCCCGCGTACCTGCTCTGACATTCGACGATCCTGATGCATGTGTTGAATTTTCTGGATTTCTCATCGGGAGCGGATCCGTCGGTCGTATAATAGATCTCATATCCTTCCGGAGCTTCGATATACAGATCGAACGATCCGGTATAAAACCCGCCGCCGTGTGAAAAAACAAGGCCGTCCGCGTCGCGCGGAGGTTCCGTCGCGCGATCAGTCGGCAGCGCCTCGCCGGTTGCGGCCGGGTCGGCGGAAAACGCTCCTTCGGTCGCCTGCGCCGGCAGATCCGTCGCCGTTCCCTCGCGTTCTTCATTCACACAGGCGGAAACACAAATGAGAAGCATAAGAAGCAGCGCGGCGGCGGACAATAACCGTGGCGCCTTCACCGTCGCCCTCGTGCTTATCTGTGCCGTTCCGGCCGGGTCACTGCCTTTTCCGTGCTTCCGTGTCATAGTCGTCAAAATTCACGCGGTCCCTGATAACGTAAAGAGGCCGGCCTCTCGTTTCATCGAACATCCTTGCGAGATATTCGTTCTGTATCCCCATGAAGATCATAAGAAGGCCGACGAAGAAAAGGCCCGTACACAGCGCAGTGAAAATGATCCCGGTCATTCCGAGGATCCCGGCTATCCCGAGGATCAGCGCCACGATCAGATATATGAGACTCGCGCACGACAGAAAGACGCCGGTTCCGGTGACGAGCCTCAGGGGCTTGAAGGAAAACGAAAGCAGCGCGTCCTTCGCGAGCCTGAGCATCTTTTTCAGCGGATATTTCGTCGTGCCGGCAAATCTTTTTTTTCGTTCAAACTCGACCGGACAGGTCCTGAATCCGAGCCAGCTCACTATTCCGCGAACGTATCTGTTATGCTCCCGAACTTCGAGCAGAGCATTCCGCACCTTTCTGTCGATGAGTCTGAAATCTCCCGTATCCACCGGCATATCGACGTCGGTCATTTTGTTGAGACCGCGGTAAAATACCTTCGCGGTGAATTTTTTGAAAAATGTTTCTCCCTCGCGCGATATCCTTTTGCCGTATATGACGTCATATCCCTGATACCACTTTTCGAGCATTTCCGGAATGACCTCCGGAGGATCCTGCAGATCGGCGTCGATCACGACGACGGACTGCCCGCAGGCGGCGTCCATACCGGCGGTTATCGCGGTCTGATGGCCGAAATTCCGGGCGAAATCTATCAGCTTCACGCGCCCGTCAGCCGCGCAGATCGCTCGCGCGAGCTGTTCGGTATCGTCACGGCTTCCGTCGTTGACAAATATGATCTCGTAAGGAATGCCGAGCCCTTCCATCACGGCGGTCAGTCTTTTATACGTCTCGCCGATCACGTCCTGTTCGTTATAAAGAGGGACGACGACGCTGCAGACGGTCGTCCGCGTGTCGATCACCCGTTTTTCAAATCCGATTTCATTTTTATCATTCAAAACCACGCACCGTCCCCTGAATATGGTTTCAGCAAGCGACGTTCAGTATAGCAGAACATACCGCTCATGTCAAACCGCCGGCTGCCTTCCGTGCGCCCGGGCGTTCCCGCCGACGCCTCCGCAAGCGCGGCAAAAACGCCCGGCGGAGCTCCCGGCGGAAAACGTCTCCGTCCGCATCAGAACGACCACGAGGCGAACCACCGCAGATTATTGATATAATCGCTTTTCACGACCATCCCGACGAGCACCGGATAGAATGCTATATACAGTGCAAGCACGAGCAGCATGTATATTATTATCACCGGCTTCCCTATTATCTTGTCCTCGTACAGGCTCTTTATCGTGAAAACGAGCATCAGGATGAGGAAAGGAACGGAAGTGAAATAATGGTATATGAACGTGCAGCGAGTCACGAGGATCCACGGGAACAGCTGGCACGCGTAGCCTATGAGGGCGACGAGCATGCCCTTTTCGCGCTTTTTCCAGATGAAATATATCGCCGCGGGAATGCATATCAGGCCGACCCACCAGACCGCGGGATTTCCGAACGAGGCCACGGACGCGCGCATCCCTGAAGCCAGTCCGGCGTCGCCGCTCGAATAGTAATATATCGGCCGGAGATCTATCAGCCACGAATACCACGCCGATTCGTACGGATGTGTGGCGATCAGCTTGGAGTGATAATTATACATGGCCGTCTGATTGTCGAGCATTACCTTCCAGAGCGATTTGTCCGGATTGGAAGGCATGTACGGCAGATATGAAAGAGTATAGATCGCCGCGGGTATGATTATGAAAAACAGCACGCACATTCCGCACGTCGGCAGGAAATTGCGCACGAACCACGCGGAAGAGCCCTTGCCGTTCACGCGTCCCGTTCTTATATCGTAGGCCTCGCTGATCTTCGAGATGAAGAACAGTATCGCGAGCCCGAGCCCGGAATAAATGCTCGTCCATTTGCACGCGGCGCCGAGTCCGAAGCAGATGCCGCTCATGAGAAGCGGCAGCATAGACCGCCAGAAAGGCATATCGTACGATTTCCGCGAGAAATAATCGAACATGAAATAGTACATCAGTATCGTGAAGAACACGGAATACGTATCTATCGTCGCCAGCCTCGTCTGCGCCGTCCGCATGAAATCAAAGCACAGAAGAAACGCGGCTATGAACGCGAAATTCGATTTTTTCAGGAGCTTCAGCGCGAACAGATAGAACACCGGCACGAGGAGGACTCCCATAAGGGTGCCGACGAAGCGCCATCCGAACGGATTCATGCCGAACATGCGTATTCCGAGAGACATGAGCGTTTTGCCGAGAGGCGGATGCGTCCATTCGTATATGCTGAGACCGTTTATATGCTCGTACGCCGTTCTCGGGAAATATATCTCGTCGAAATACGTCCCGTTTTCGTACGTTCTCCACGCCTCGGCCTCGGACTGTTCGTCGAACAGCTTTTCCGCCGTCGAATCCGTATCGTTCGGCGAGGTTCCCTCCTCCGTCCCGGTGACGGTGACCGGTATCAGCACGTAGTTACCGTCGGCGTCCTTCTCCCAGAACGCCATCTCGTTAAGCGCGAGACCTTTGATCTGGCACGTGACGCGCACCGTCTTCGCGGTGAACGACGTATTGTTAAGCTTCCATTCAAAAAACTCCGGAGGATCGCTGTCGGACCTCGAGAAGCTGAACGCCTTGCTGAATTCGCCGGTTTCGGGATCGAGATACTCGACTGAATACGTGCCGCTCGATGACGAGGGGATGTTCGGCAGGAACGTCGTTCTCGAAACCTTGCGCTCGCAGTCGAATTCGACGGTAACGCTCTCACCGTACGCCGCCGGCTTCCAGAACGATTCGGCTCCGTGAGCGTTGCCCAGCTTGTAGAACGAAGCGACGGCGCACACGAGAGTGAGCGAGGTTATCAGTATCAGATCGAGCCTCTTCAGCTTTACGGGCTGCTGCGACAACGGTCTTTTAAGGGCGTACGCCTCCTCGTCGTGCTTTTTTATGACGAGTATCACGAAGACGGTGAGTGCCGCCGCGAGGGCAACGAACAGCAGCTTGAACCAGACGCTCGTTTCGGTACCCTTCTTTCCGTCGCCGTCGGATTTGATCTCGACGGAAACGGCCGTATGCCCTTCGGGAAGAGAATTCACTTTTTTGATCGAGACGTTGTCGACGTATGCGACGCCTGACGATTCGGCGCTGTAGCCTCCGACACCTATGCTGAGCTCAACTTCCTTCTGCTCCGGACCGGTTCTGACGTACGCGCTGTATTCCTGCCATTCTCCGCCGGTAGTGTACAGTCCGGCGCTGCGCTGCGAAGCTTTTATGGCGGATATGTTGAACCCGGCGCCTCTGCTTTCGTCGGAAACGTTCTCGTCGATGACGCCTTCGATCTTCACCATGCAGCTCACGAGATAATAACTGTTTTTGGCCACCTTCAGCTTCTGGTAGATGCGAACGTCGTTCGGAACATTGTTGTTGATCTTTACGGCTTTTCCGCTGTATCCCCCGTCGACGACGGTGGCCGTTTCGGCGGAGTCATCTCCCGCCGAGCGTTCGTAATTGTTTACCTGCCAGTCGTTTATCAGGATCCCGGAGCCCTTTTCGAACGACGGATTTTTAAGTGAAGCGCCGCATCCGGCAAACGTGACGCATATCAGCAAGGCGGCGGCGATAACCGCGGCCGGCAGGGTTCTTCTGTATCCGGAATGCTTATTATTTGACATTTTCGCTGTCCTCCGTTGTCCAGATCTTAAGTCGCGGCGAGTCCGTCTTTATGACGTTGAAGGCTATCAGGAGCATTGCCGCCAGCAAAGCGATGCAGCATATCAGATTCAGCCAGGCGATCACCTGTCTGTGCGGTTCCTGCGCCGCCCAGTAGAACCTTCCGTACACGTCGCTTCCGGCCCCGGCATCTTTCAGCCTGCCGCCGAGCTCGAGTCCGAGCATGACCGACAGCACGGAAAGGAAATTGACTCCCGTCAGAACGCCGTAGATCCAGAGAAGTATTTTGTTGTTCGAATACACGACCGCGGCGAGCAGAAGCAGCGCGCACGGGAAGAAATAACGCTCGTGCATGCGCGGCCCGAACATCGTCACCATATATATCATCGAAGAAGCGATCAGGAACGGCATCGCGGCGTCGTTTTTCTTCGTGAGCAGATAAGCCGCCCCTGCTATCAGGCACGACACGACGATCATTATCATCCCGAACGTGAAATACGAAACGCCGCCGATAAACGCTTTATCGTCCGGGGTCCAGTTCTGGTTGATGACGTAATAGAAATTGTAGGAATTTACGGTGGCGCCTTTGTAGCCGCCTACCGTTCCGACGTAAAGATTGATCAGCCACGAGAAGAAATCCGGCTTCATTCTGCTACCGAACGGAAGCGCCGTGACGAGCACGGTCCCGACCGACACGAGAGCGCATTTGAGCGTGAGCAGGAGCGTCTGCGCCTTCGGCTTCTCCCTGTCTCTGAGCAGCCTGCGAAGCAGCGCGAAGCCGAGCACGGGGAGCATGAAAAAGCCCTGCGGCTTCAGCACCACGGCAAGTCCGAACATTACCGAGGCCGGTATGAATCTGTCTTTGACTATAAACCATACCATCAACAGGCAGAGCAGAGCCAGCATGGAGTCGACCTGCCCCCATGCGGCGGAATCGAGTATCGAAAGCGGGTTCATTACCCACAGGGAGATTATGAAAACCGTCCAGTTTTTTCCGGCGCGGTCTTTTATCATCCGGTAGAGGATCCAGCCGATCCCGATGTCGGCCAGCATGGACGGCAGCTTCACGAGCATGATGAATCCGGCCGTGTCGGTAATTCCGAACAGTCTGGCGACAAGCGCGTTGAACCAGAGGAAATACATGTACAGCGGAGGATAATCGAGGCTGTACGCCTGCGCGTTCGCGTAGAAATTCGTTATCCCGTCCTCGAGCGCGTGCTTTCCCCAGCTCTGGAAAAGGCTGACGTCAATGCTGCACTGCGGCGCGGTAACGGAGGCAACGAGCCTGAAGAGCAGGCCCAGCGCGAGTATGACGATAACGCAGACGCCGGTATTGAGGCCCTTGTATCCTATTTTTTTCGTTTTGAAAAGCGGCCTGATCGAGGTGACAAACGGCACGACCGCCGGTCCGGCTGTTGCGGAAGCTTCCGGCGTTACAGCTGCCGCGGGTGCTTCGGCTGCTTCGGGAGCTGCGGGTGTTCCGGGAGCTTCGGCTGCTTCGGGAGCTCCGGATGCGCAGGAAGCCGCCGCGCCGCACGTGTTATCCGCGGTCGAGTCTGAGGCGGAGCCGGCCGGATCTGCCGTCTCTTTCCCGATCATATCCGGCATGCTCCTTACCTCGTCCGGATCGTACACCGGCTCGGGAGCGTCCGTATCGGGAACCAGGATTGTCACCGTGTGCTCGATTCCGGCGAGCTTCTCCCTGTCTCTCAGAACGCCGTAACGGTACATTATCGCGAAATATATGAACGCGACGGCGACGATGATCATCCCGATCTTCATTCCGTCGTAATACATATTCATGATGTCGCGCTGCGTCGCGGTCCCGCCGCCGGAGCCGCCGGAATTGTTCTCGATCATCGAGCGTTCGAACGAGACCGCCGATGCGCCGGCAGGCAGCGAGCTCAACTGCTCGATCTTTACGTCGTCGATCCACATCGTTCCGGTCGTGTCGCAGCTGTAGAATCCGAGGCGGAAACAGATCGTGGCTTCCTTCTGCTTCTGTGACGTGAGTCCGTAAACGGTGAGGTCCGTCCAGCCGTTGTCCCCGGTGAGCCCCCCGCCGTACTCATAAGAGTAAAGCGACGAGATATTGGCGCCGGCTGCCTTTCCCGGCGAAACGACGTTCTCCGTCTTCACCTTCGCCGTGACCCTGTAATACGTATTGGGAAGCACGACGACGTCTGCCTTGAAGCGGGCGTCGTTGCCCTCTGTGCTCGTTATCCTCGCGCAGCCGCTGCCGTCAGGTCCTTCCGGAACAACGTCGAATTCGGTCCGCCCGGCGAAATACGCGTCGTAGCTGAATTCGCCGATACCGCCGTTAAAATCCCACTCGAGCAGGACTTTGTAATCGGCGCGCGATCTGTTGCGGACAACGCCAAACACCGCGACGGCGGCGATAAGCACGAGCGCGCACGCGGCGGCGGCAATTATCCGTTTCCGCTTCTTTTTTTTGTCCGGTATATTGAAAAATTTCATATTTTATACAACCTTTCAACGGCCGCTCCCGGGGCGATCTCAACCTCATCCCTGTACGACAGCTCGCCGACGCGGCATCCCGGCCCGATGACTGCGCTGTCGCATTCAAGTACGTCGACGGCGGTGTATTCGAGTTCCGCGGTCTGGGCCTCGATGTAGTACGAGGAAAGAAGATACTGACCGGCCTCGATGCCCGGCACGTCGCCCCTCGGCTTGTATTTAACCTGCGCGTCCGACGCGTAAATGCGTGCGATCTCCGACCGTTCGCAGGTAACGATCTCGAATTCGTCGCACCTCACGCTTCCGCCGGAAATCAGCGTTCCGGAAACCGTCACGTGTCCCGAGCGTATTCCGCGCGACGCTTCGATCCTGCCTCTGGTCCTGACGATCACGCGGGACGAGGTCAGTTTTTCCTGAATGCATAAAGTTCCTTCCACCACGGCGATCTCGCTTCTGGATTTCCCGGAAATATTTAGCGTGCCGTCCGCTCTGAGCGTTTCCGAGAGCAAGCCTCCGAGCATCACCGATTCACCGTACACGGACAGTCTGTCGCAGCTTACGAAGTTTCTGAACCGCGCGCTGCCGAATATTTCTATCTCATCGGCTTCCACGTCCTCGCGGAAAACGGCGTTGCCGTAGACCTGCAGATTTTTTACGTCGACCTGCTGATCTACCGTCTGATCGTCTTCGATTACGATGCCGTTGAAGCTTTCCAAGTCCAGATCCTCCGGAGCGCATTCAGTTGTTTGTCAAATCAGATTTCTGCCGTCATTACGGTCGTAAATTCCGCCGGCGATCCGGTCGTCCGATCATATCGTCCGATCGTGCGGCCGATCATATTATCCGATCATATTGTCCGATCGTGTCGCCGATCAGGCCGTCAGCCGCCGCGCATTTCCGTGCCTCCGTGTGACGCCGTATTTTACCACACGCCGGGCAAAAAGAAAAGCGGCGGTTTCTTCCGTGGGATCCCGCCGCAATATTATTGTTCTGTTCCGTATTTCTTTCAGATTCCGGCCGTGCTTCCGCCGGCGCTCACGTCAGCGTTCCTGCGTCGCTCCGTCCGGTCACGCGGAACAGTGATGCCGCGGCCTGCTCCCGGTCACGTTGATCGAGGGTCCGGCTGCATTCTTAACGCAATCAGTCTTCTGACGCTATCAGTCTGCCTGCTCTTCTACGATGTCGGCGTCGGGAGCGTTCTTGCGAACCGATTCGATTCCGTTCATGCAGGAAGTCTTGGACTTGTAGCCTTCGGAAGCGCAGATATTCTCGCCGTTCGACGCTTTAAGGCGGAAGCGGAATTCTCCGGCTTTGTCGGCATAGATCTCGAATTTGGGGTGCTTAACGGGAGTGTAGCCTTCTACGGTCTGATCTTCGACGTTTGCGACTACTGCGTTTCTCTGTACGGAGCCGATACCCGCCTTGCAGGTCTTGGCGCTGGCGTACACCTGAGAAGTGGCGATAACTTCGCCGTTGCCCGCCTTGAGGTTGAATTTGAAGCCCTTCGACGTGGGTTTAATAACAAACTTTCCCATATTGAAAATCTCCTTTACGTTTTTTCCGGAGCATGTACGGACTATCACGACGTCACCGCCCCGTTTCTTTTTATATTATATATATAACGGCGCAGCTTGTAAACCTCTTTTTTGCCGTAAAATTTCCATTTTTTGTTTTTGGCGCTTTCAATTGCCGTATATCTCCGGCATCCGGCAGGATCATCGCGTGCCGGATGCCGTTAATCGCGGCATAACGGTTGTAAAAACAACGGCAAATACCTCTTCGTCGGGCATTGTCGCCGTTTCAGCGGGCCGCGCCATACCGCCGGAACGTTCGCAAGGCGGCAAGGATCAGGATTCCCGGAAAATCGTCTGGTATATTCCGGACGCATTCCATAATTTCCCGATATTTTTCCTTCTTTCCTGTGGGTTTCAGCCGCTCGGATCGGTCAAACGAGGAATCTGCCACCCGTATTGAAACCCGGATAACCCGGGTCTGGATAACCCGGGTCTGTCCCCCGTTGCACCATATTCTACGGACCGTAGAATAGCGGGAAATATCGGGAAATAAAACCTGAAAGCCCTGACGGATCCGTGCTTTTCGGCGTTTCCCGGTTCAGAACGGAATACCCTGAAATCCGGGTCTGTCCCCCGTTGCTCCCGGGAATGTGACCGAAAACCCGTAACTCTCCAAAACTCTGCTCTGTCCCCGGTTGCACCATACTCTACGGACTGTAGAATAGCGGGAAATATCGGGAAATATAACCTGAAAACCCTGACGGTTCCGTGCTTTTCGGCGTTTCCC
>CADBOE010000037.1 GCA_902796205.1 uncultured Ruminococcus sp.
CGGACAAGCGGAACGCATATGGACTTCCTTTGCGCCGTTTTCGTACAAGAATTCAACCGTTTCCTTCAGCTGTGTGCCGCGCACGATCGAATCGTCGACGAAAAGCAGCTTTTTTCCTTTGATAAGCTCGTGGACCGGTATCTGCTTCATTTTCGCGACTCTGTCCCGCTCGAGCTGACTGGGCGGCATAAAGCTTCTCGGCCACGTCGGGGTATATTTGATAAAAGGCCTCGCAAAAGGAATGCGGCTCTCGTTCGCGTATCCGATCGCGTGCGGCGTTCCGGAATCGGGCACTCCGCTCACGAAGTCAATGTCGGAGGCGTTGCCGGCTTCAATATCGTTTCTTGCCATAATGCGTCCGTTCCGGTAGCGCATCGTCTCGACGTTGATCCCTTCGTAGTCGGACGTGGGATAGCCGTAATATGACCACAGAAAAGCGCATATCCGCATCTCTTCTCCGGGAGGCGCGATCGTGTCGACGCTGTCAGGCCTGATCTCGGCTATTTCTCCCGGTCCGAGCTCGCGCTCGAATTCATAACCCGATTTCGAGGCGGCGAATGATTCGAACGTGACGCATCTCCCGTCGTCGTTTTTCCCGATGATCACGGGCAGCCTGCCGTATTTGTCCCTGGCGGCGATCAGACGTCCGTCGTCGCACAGAATCAGTATCGAAGCGGTCCCCTCGATCAGCTCCTGAGCGTATTTTATGCCTTCGGCAAACGACGTTTTCTGATTTATGAGAGCCGCGGCGAGCTCGGTGGAGTTCACCGCTCCGCCGGTCATCGCGTCGAAATGATCGGTCGAATACGCGAAGCACCGCTCAAGAAGCTCGTCGCTGTTATTGATGACGCCCGTCATGCATATCGCGTAAGTTCCGAGCCGCGATCTGATAAGAAGGGGCTGCGGATCGGAATCGCTTATGCATCCGATCGCAGCCGTTCCTTTCATTTCGTCAAAAACGCGTTCAAATTTCGTTCTGAACGGAGAATTGACTATGTTGTGTATGACGCGCTGAAGGCCAATCTCTCCGTCATAGGCCGCCAGCCCGCCCCGGCGCGTGCCGAGGTGGGAATGGTAATCCGTTCCGAAAAACACATCTGCGATACAGTCGCGGCGGCTCGCCGCGCCGAAAAATCCACCCATCTGCCTAACCTGCTTTCAGCAAAACGCGACGCCGTTCAGGCGAAAAACAGTCCCGACAGCGTCATGGGATCGATATATTCACCGTTCTTGTAAACGCGCATGTTTCCTGAAGCGATCTCGTCGATCAGCATGACCTTTCCTTCGGAATCGTATCCGAATTCGAACTTGATATCGTAAAGCTCCATTCCTCTTTCGGCCATTTCATCTGCGACGACCTTCGTGATCTTCTTCGTCATTTCCTTGATCGAATCATATTGATCCCCGCTCATGACTCCGAGCTCTACGAGTCCGTCCCTGGTTACGAGCGGATCGCCCTTCGCGTCGTTTTTGAAAGTCATTTCGACGTAGTAATCGAGCTTCGCGCCGTTATCGACGTATTCGCTGTACCTGCGGTAGAAGCTGCCTACGGCTCTTAAACGGCAGATGACCTCGAGTCCCTTGCCGAAAACTTTTGCAGGAAGAACCTCCATGGTCGTATCAGCGAGATCCGCGCTCACGTAGTGCGTTCTGACGCCGGCCGCTTTCAGCTTCTCGAAGAAATAGACGGACATCCTGAGGTTCACGTCGCCGACGCCCTCGATGGTCAGCCCGACCGAATTCTCGCCGGGATCAAACACGCCGTCCTTGCCGGTGCAGTCGTCTTTGAACTTGAGCAGATAGTTTCCGTTATCGAGAGCGTAAACGTTTTTGGTTTTTCCAGAGTAAACAAGCTTCTTTTCCATGGTGACATACCCCTTTATATATAATTTCGAGAAAGCGTTAAAAACAGCGGCGAGGCGCACGCGCTCAGTCAAGAGCTTTCAGCGCCTCGTTTACGCGAGCGTCCTTATCGAGGACCTTAAGGCAGTCGGCCCGCCTTTTCTTTTCGAGTCTGTGCGCGATCCCGGAGTCGCTTACGGAAAGAATCTCCGCCGCCAGCAGCGCCGCGTTCGCTCCGCCGTTCACCGCGACGGTCGCGACCGGGATCCCGGACGGCATCTGGACGGTGGATAGCAGCGCGTCCATCCCGCCGAAGGCCGGCGAAGAGCACGGTATGCCGATAACGGGAAGAGTCGTATTCGCGGCGACCGCTCCGGCAAGGTGAGCGGCCATTCCGGCGGCGCATATTATCGCACCGAACCCGTTTTCCCTCGCGCCTCTTGAAAAAGCGGCGGCCTTTTCAGGCGTCCTGTGCGCCGAATAAATATGGATCTCGTAAGGGATCTCAAGCTCCGTCAGCATATCCGTCGCTTTTTTTATAACGGGCAAATCGCTGTCGCTTCCGATCACTATTCCGACTTTTAACATCAAAGACCTCCAGATCCCCGGCGGCGCGAAGCAGCCGGATAAAAGCAAAAAGGGCGCACCAATTCCTGTATGAAATTAATGCGCCCAGACGGTCGGCATATTCATCCTTCGTTTCACGTGGTGCTCCACTAATCCGTCAGTTACGAGGGACGTCCGCAGCTTTCCGGGCTGCGTCTGGATTCTACCACCATAAGCCGTTCCGTGTCAAGAAACTATTGGCGTTTCGTCTGTTATTTCTTTTTCTTCTTCGCGAGGATTATCGCGATCACGCTGGCAATGACAACCACGGCGCAGATGGCGATGATCACGATCGGAAGAACGTTATTTCCGCTCGCCTTCGGCTCTGAGCCGCCGCCCTGAGCGGTGGAGGCCGGCGCGTCGGTAGCCTTCGGAGCGTCAGTCGCCGCGGAGGTCGCGGGAGCCTGCGTCGCGGGCGCCTCTGTGGGCGCTTCGGTCGGTTCTTCCGTAGGAGGAACTTCCGTGGGCTCCGGCGTCGGAGGCTCAGTCGGCTCGGGTCCGAGATCGCCTACGAGGGCAAACGACGTTTTCATCGCGGGATTGTACTCGATTTCGCTGGCAAGCTCATAGAACTCCCATCCGTCAGGTCTCTCCTCAACGCCCTGCCAGTAGCCGACCTTGCCGCTGTTTGACTGCGTGATCACGATGAGGTATCTGTTTCCGTAGCGAAGCGCGGTGCCGAATCTTATCGTAAGATTGGAGTTGTCCGCGTGATCGGTGAGCTCGGCATAGAACACCGGCGTGCCGTCCACGGACTCGTCATAGTCGTCTTTCCATTTATAAACGTTGACCTCGACGTCGGAGTCGCCGTTCGTATTGTTCCACGTGGGAGAATCGGAGATAACGATGCTGTAGAGCACCTGACCGTCGGGAATGACGGGAGTGACGATACCGAGCTCGATGATCTCGTGAGCGTTGTTTCCGTCGCGGGCAATGAGCGTTTTCTCCGGCTGGATGTCGACGTCATCCGACTGTCCGCCGAGATTGACGTAAAAATCGGCAGTGTGTTCAGCAGTCTTGCACATAACGAAGAAAGCGAATTTGCCGTTTGCTCCGAATTCAAGCTTCGTGTCCGAGAATTTAAGATCGCAGGTAGGAAGAACGGAATACGGATTTGCCGCCGGATCTCTGTCTCCCAGAGGAGTGGTCTGGCTGACTTTCAGCATATACTGTCCGGCCGGAGCGGCTTCGGTGAACGGCACCGTAACGTTGTTCACGTCGCCGTCGAAATGACGCTCCTCTGAAAACACGGGCTCTCCCGCGGCCGTCTTCTCGGCATCGGTGTCAAAGCGGAACAGCTCGAATTTCACGTCGCTGTCGCGGCCGTCCGAGGATTTTCCGGCATAGATAACAGGAAAACCGACGCCTGTGAATTCGTATTTCGTGTTGAAAATAACATAATCCGAGCCGTAGCAGTTTCCGTCGGCATCATATCTGTTGAGCCAGATCGACGGGGACATTCCCGCGCCTTCTTCGTAAGGCAAGGCGGCAATGATCTCCTCCCCGGCTTCAGCGGCAAATACAGACGCCGAAAACGCGGAGAGAGCGATCATGCAAACAGTTACGATTGCAATAAACTTCTTCATTAGATCTCCACCCTTCTTTAG
>CADBOE010000038.1 GCA_902796205.1 uncultured Ruminococcus sp.
ATTTCCGGTTTGCGAACCCAAATCTGAATTTAGTCTAAGAATTCCTTGCTCCTCCGGCAGAACCGGAATTCACTCTGAAAATTCGCGCATTTATTTGCGTCGGCCGCAACGGTCCGTCTCTCACGCGTTTTGCTTATCTTCATCCCGCGTGGCGCTTTCAGCCGGCGCGGCGCCGTCTTCTCCGGAAGCCCCGGTCCTGCTTTCCTCCATGACCCTGGCTATGCGCTCGGCCATATACGACCCGTATTCTATAGATTCGTCAATGGCAAACGTCAGTTCCGGAAGAGCCCTGATCGTCATTTTGCGGCCGATCATGTAGCGGATGAGCCCGGCCGAAGACCGGAGCGCCTGCATCGCGCCCTTCTTCTCGGCCTCGTCGCCGAAAAAGCTGACGTATATCTTCGCGTATTTGAGATCCTTGGCCAGTTTTATTCTCGTAACGCTCGTCACCACCGGGATGCGCGGATCCTTAAGCTCGGTGCGTATTATGTCGCTGACGACGCGCTTCATTTCTCCGGCGATACGTTCAGTCCTGTCCATCAGGCCTTTTTAACCTCCTCCATGGTGTAGCACTCCACGACGTCGCCGATCTTTATGTCGTTGTAGTTCTCGAACGACAGTCCGCATTCATAACCCGACGCCACTTCTTTTACGTCATCCTTGAACCGTTTGAGCGAAGCAAGTTTTCCTTCAAATACCACGATACCGTCGCGGACGATTCTCACTTCGGAATTGCGGACGATATCTCCGTCCGTGACGTACGCGCCTGCGATCGTTCCGACGTTCGAGACCTTGAAGGTCTGCCGTACCGACGCGTGTCCGCGCACGATTTCCTGATATTTGGGAGAAAGCATGCCGGAGATCGCCGCCTTGATGTCGTCGATGGCGTCGTAAATGACGCGGTAGAGCTTTATATCGACGCCGGCCGCTTTCGCGCTCTCGGAAATATTGGCTCCCGGTCTTACGTTAAAGCCGATGATGATCGCGTTCGAAACGTCAGCCAGCGAAACGTCGGATTCCGTGATGGCACCGACGGCGCCGTGTATGATATTGATCCTGACTTCCTCGTTGCTGAGCTTCTGGAGGGACTGCTTCACGGCCTCGACGCTTCCCACGACGTCGGCTTTTATGATGATATTGAGATCCTTCATCTTGCCCGCTTCGATAAACGAGTTTAGATTCTCCAGCGATACCTTCGCGGTGCTCTGAAGCGATTTTTCTCTCAGCTCGGATCTGCGCGATTCGACGAGGTGCTTCGCAAGATGCTCGTCCTCGACCACGTAGAATACCTCGCCCGCCTCGGGAACCTCCGGAAGACCGGTGATCTCGACAGGCGTCGACGGACCCGCTTTCTTGATTGCTTTTCCCTTGTCGTCGGTCATCGTTCTCACACGGCCGAACGTGATTCCGGAAACGATCGCGTCCCCTGTCCTGAGCGTACCGCGCTGCACGAGCAGAGTGGCGACCGCGCCCTTGTTCTTGTCGAGCTTTGCCTCGATGATCGTACCTTTCGCCTGACGCTCCGGATTTGCTTTGAGCTGCAGAACGTCGGCGCTGAGCAGCACGGTCTCGAGCAGGAGCTGGATGTTCATACCCGTTTTTGCGGATACGGGCACGAACGGCACGTCGCCGCCCCAGTCTTCGGAAACGACGTCATATTTGGCAAGCTCCGTCATGACGCGTTCAAGATTCGCGCCCTCCTTGTCCATTTTGTTGACGGCGACAACGATGGAAACCTTCGCGGCTTTAGCGTGGTTGATGGCCTCCACGGTCTGCGGCATGACTCCGTCGTCGGCGGCAACGACGAGGATGGCCACATCCGTTACCATAGCGCCGCGCTGGCGCATTGCCGTAAACGCTTCATGTCCGGGGGTGTCGAGGAAGGTGATCTTCCTGTCGCCTATCCTGACCATGTATGCGCCGATGTGCTGCGTGATGCCGCCCGCCTCGGCGGAGGTGACGCTCGTCGACCGGATGGCGTCAAGCAGCGACGTCTTGCCGTGGTCAACGTGTCCCATTACCACGACTACCGGAGGCCTTTCCACCGCCGCCTCGTCGTTGTAATCGTCTCCGTCGTCAAACAGCCTTTCCTCGTCGGTAATAACGACCTCCTGCTCGGCTTCGATGCCGAATTCAGACGCGATGAGCTGAGCCGTTTCGAAATCAATGACCTGATTCTGCGTCGCCATCGTGCCCATGAGCATGAGCTTTTTGATAACTTCGGCCGCCGTTTTCTTTATAAATTCCGCAAACTCCTTTACGGTCATCGACGCGGGGAGCGTGACGCTCGTGAGAGCGCTCGCGGCCTGCTGCGCGGCCCTGACGTCGGCTCCGGACTGCTTCGCGTCGCGGCGTCCCGTGCGGGCGGAGCGCTTCTGGGCATGCGTGTCATCCGGGTCGTATCCGGCGTGATAATTGTCCGCATAAAGGTCGTTTACGCCTATCGTGGCGCCGACCATGTTGCGTTCCTCGCGGTATTTGACCTTCGCGCCTCCGCCGCGGGCAACGTCCTTCCTGCCGGCGGGCTTCTGCGTTTTTTCGGCGTTCTTTTCTCCTTTATCGAACAGCTTTCCGGCGTAATCGCGTCTGGGCTCCTGCTGGGCAACGGCGGGATTCACGGAAGGAATGGAAGGCCCCCTGCCGCGGTTCTGTCCGCCGTAAGCGCCTCCCTGACGGGGTGCGCCGTCTCTTTGCGGATAGCCGCCGATCCTCTGGCCGGGACGCTGGTCGTCTCTGCCGAAAGGCCTCGTCTGACCCGTGCGCTCGCCGGGTCTGTCGGGTCTGTCGGTTCTGTCGGTTCTTCTTTCAAATCTTCCGTCGCGGCGCTGGTCGGCAGGCTGTGCGCCGGCGTTGTCTCTTGCGCGCGAGATATATACGGGTCCTCTTCTTACCGGGGCTGCGGGCGACGCCGCTCCGGCTGTTCTTCCAGCATCAGCCGCTTTTTCCGTTACCGGCGCCGACGCCGCCGTGTTCACGCCGGCCTGCTGCGCCGCGGCGGCGTTTGACGCCCCCGAAGCGGCCGCTGAAGCTTCCACGGCTTCGGCTTCGGCTGAACGCGCGCTTTTTTCCGGCGCATCTTTTGCTCCGGCCGTTTCAGCAGCGTTCTCGGTCTTATCGCTTTTTTCCGCTTTTGCGGTCTGCCCGTGAGAATCTGTTTTCGCGTCTGTTTTCGCGTCCGCGGGCGTCTGTGCCGTCGCGGGGTCTGTCTGCGTTCCGGACGCGTCAGACGCGCTTCCGTCCGGAGCGTCGCTCTTAGCCGAGGTCCCGGATTTTCCGGACGCGTCCGCGGCTTCAACGGAAGGAACGTCTTTCGTATCCGCTTCGTCGGCCGGAGCTTTTTCAACGCGTCTTATTCTTTTCACAGCCGGCTTCTGCGCGGCGTTGTCTCCAGCGTCGCCAGATGCGCCCGCGGCGGCTGCTCCCGCAGCGGACGTGCCGGCATTACCCGCTTCCGCTTCGGTTTTACCCGACGCCGCGGCCTCTCCGTCCGTCTGTGCGGCGGTTCTGGCGGCCGGTCTGGGAATGCGTCTCACTCCGCCCGTTTTTGCCGGCGCTGTTTCTTTAGCTTCATCCGTTCCGGCCGGAGCCGCTCCGTCGTTTTTCTGAACGGCCAGTCCCTGCCGCAGTCCCGAAGGAGCCTGCGCGGTTCCCTGTCTGGGAGTCCTCGACGTCTGCGCATCGGCTTTGGCCGACGAGCTGTGCACGACTACCTTCCTTATGACGGGCTGAGCCTGGCGCGCCTCCTTTCCGGCGGCGGTCTGAGTCTGAGCATCTTTTTTCGTCTCTCTCGCATTCTGGCCTGCGTCGGCTTCCGCGTCATCCTTCTCCGTTTTTTCGGGACGTTTGAAATTGATGGATTCGTAGAACTTGTCCACCTGCTCCTCTGTGAGCGTGCTGGACGCGTTGCTGACGTTTATGCCTATCCTGGCCAATAGTTCCATGACCCTTTTGTTGTTCGAGTTTATCTCCTGGGCCAGTTCGCTGATTCTGATCTTTTTACTCAATTATTCCACCTCCGGAGGCTGAATCGCTGCTTTGCAGGCAGGTTAACAATTCTTTTCTGAGTTCCTCATACACGGATCCCGGTATCTGCGTCTCAAATTCCCTGGCGAACCGGTTTCCTTTTATCGCTTTTTCAAGGCATGAGACGTCGCGGCAGATATACGCGCCGCGTCCGTTCATCTTCCCTGTCGGATCCGTTTTTATCTGACCGTCGGGAGTGCGGCATATCCGTATGCATTCCCGCTTCGGTCTCGGTTTCATGCATCCGACGCATCTGCGTTCGGGTACTTTTTTCGTTTTCATGCCGTTCCTCCTTCCGGATAAATTCTATTGTCCGCCGATGCCGTCGCAGCCGACTGAAGAACGCTGGCAGCGTTTACGGCACGGGGCGGCCGCGGCGCGTCAGACGAGGTCGGGATCGAAATTGCCCTCGCTGTCGAAAGGAGAGATATTGTCTCCGCCCTCCGCGCCGGTCTCGCCGATCGCCATATCCTCGGACAGCCCTTCCATGAAAAGCTTTTCCTCGACCGTGTCTCTAATCTGCGATTCGCTCTTTATATCGATCTTGCAATCGGTCAGCTTCGCGGCCAGGCGAACGTTCTGACCTTCGCGGCCGATGGCGAGCGACAGCTGTTTGTCGTCGACGATAACGGTTCCGACAAGCACCTGCTTATCGCCTTTTTCGGACGGTGCGTAGTCCATATATACGCTGAGCACCTTCGCCGGGCTGAGGCTGGCGGCAATGAATTCTTCGGGATCCGCGCTCCATTTGACGATGTCGATCCGCTCGCCCTTGAGTTCGTCCACGATGGCCTGTATTCTCGTTCCCTTCTGTCCGACGCACGCTCCGACCGGTTCGATGTTCTCGTCGGTGGATCTTACGGCGATCTTCGTGCGCGACCCCGCCTCGCGGGCGATCGCCATTATTTCAACGATGCCGCTGCCGATCTCGGGTATCTCGACTTCGCACAGCCGTCTGACGAGGCCCGGGTGCGTGCGGGAGATCATCACGCACGGATCCTTGCTTTTGTAGCTTTTTTCTCTCGTTTCCACCACGTACGCCTTGATCCGGTCGTTCAGTCTGTATTGCTCGCCGATGACCTGCTCGGAGGGAAGCATTATTCCCTCGATCCTGCCGAGATCAACGTGTATGATGCGTTCTCTCGTACCGTCCCTGTTTTCCTTCGTTTCTATTCTCTGGATGGTTCCGGTGACGAGGTCGCCTTCCTTCGCCTTGAATTCGTTGAAAACGTTCTTCCGTTCTTCCTCGCGGAGCTTCTGGACGATGAGCTGCTTTCCCTTCTGTGCCATCAGGCGGCCGATCCGTTCCCTGTCGAATTCGGTGTTAGTAACGTCTTCCTCGGCAATGTCTCCGACGATGAATTCGGGATCGATCTTTCTGGCCTCTTCGAGCGAGAATTCCGTTTTGGGGTCGGTGACGTGCTCAACGACCACTTTCTGGGCGTAGATCCTTATGTCGCCTTCGTTGAATTCCACTCTGATGTCCATGCCCGTTTCGCTTTTACCGTACGCGGTATTGAGCGCTTCCTCGATGGCCTGGATTATGACTTCCTTGTTGATTCCCTTTTCCTTTTCCAGTGCCAGAAGGGCGTCGTATAATTCGCTCATTTTCCGAAAACCTCCTTGTTTTCTTTCCTTTAACCTTAAACTTGGCTTTGGTCCCGGCCGTGATCCATGTATCGATCCCGGTCCTGTCCGGCGCCGGCCTTCGTCACGGCCTTTGTCCCGGCCTTTGGCTTAATCCCGATCCTTGTTAAACGACCTACCAGATTATCGTCCGCTTGACGCGGGCAACGTCTTTCATGTTGAACTCTTTTGCCGTTCCGTCCGATTCGATCGTTACGGTGTCGCCGTTTTTTCCGATCAGCTTCCCGGCGTATTTCTTTTTCCCGTCCTGCTGAGCGTAGAGACTGACTTCAACGTCCTCGCCGGCGTATCTTTCAAAGTCTCTGTCCGTTTTCAGCGGACGGTCAAGGCCCGGCGACGATACTTCGAAAGTGTATTGTTCGTCTATCAGGTCCGCGCTGTCAAGAAGCGGTTCGACGCCTTTGCTTACGGCTTCGCAATCGTCGAGTCCGACTCCGCCCTTCCTGTCGATATATATCCGCAGGACGCGTGTTCCGCCTTCTTTTTTGTATTCGCAATCAATCAGCTCGAGTCCCAGCTGCTCCACGATCGGCAGCGCGATCTCACCTGCTTTTTCGGCCGTAGTCATCCGGTCAACCCCTTTCTCAATACAAAAGAGTGGGGGTTTCCCACTCTTTCATTGACATGAAAAATTGATCGTTGTCATTTTAGCATTATGTCGGGCCGGTGTCAACATTTTTTTACCGACCTACCCGTGGTCTGTCCCCCGTTGCACCATCTGCGGGGACAGGGCGAAACCCGGGTCTGTCCCCCGTTGCACCCTTCTCTACCAGTTGTAGAATTCTGGGAAATAACGGAAAATATAGCCGAAAAAGCGTTTGCCTGTCTGGCTTCGACATTTTCCGTAACTTCTGACGTGAGAGCCCGAAACCCGGGTCTGTCCCCCGTTGCCTGTCCCCCGTTGCATCCTGTCCACCGTTGCATCCAGGGAAAAATGTCGGTCTTTATTGACTGCGCATTTTTATTCATTTAGAATAACGGGCGATATTGATCAGGCAGCGGGAGGACCACGAAAATGCTTAAAACGACGCGCGGAATTGACGGAACAAAGATCGAGCCGGCCGGAGAACTGGCTGAGCGGATATATTTGAACATTGCGAGATTGACGGCGCCATGCTACCGGCCGGAAGCGATATACAGCGCTGATCAGGCCGGCTGGCCGGGCGACTGGGAGGGCCGGACGCTGCTCGCCCTCGTCAGCCAGTGGAAAGCGACCGGAGCGAAGCCGGCGTACGTTGACCGCATTATCGAGGACATGCCGAACCATTTTAATGAAAAGGGGTACCTCGGCCCGGTATATGAGACCGACCGCGCGGACGGGCTGCCGGAGACCGTGGACGAGCAACAGCTGTCCGGCCACAACTGGCTTCTGAGGGGCCTTCTCGAGTACTACCTGTTGACCGGGCGCCCTGAGATCCGGACGCACATTCTCGACGTCGTGACAAATCTGTACCTTCCGCTGACCGGATGTTATCCGTCATATCCGCTCGATCCGGCCCTGCGAAAAGACGGCGGCCGTTCGGGCACGATCAGCGGCGCGTCCGGAAGATGGAAGCTCTCGAGCGACGTCGGCTGCGCTTTTATGTGCCTTGACGCTCTCTCGCATGTTTACGAGGTGTTCCGCCTGCCGGAGGTCAGGGAGCTCGCCGATGAAATGATTGACGTTTTTTCGAGGATCGATTTCCTCGCGACGCACATGCAGACGCACGCAACGCTCAGCGCAGTCCGGGGATTATTGAGGATGGCGGAAACTCTCGGCACGGATTCATGCGGAAAATATCTGAAAACGGCCGAAAACATTTTCGATACGTACGTCGGGCACGGCATGACCGAAAACTATGCCAATTATAACTGGTTCGGGCGCCCTGACACGTGGACCGAACCGTGCGCCGTCGTCGATTCAATGATGGTCGCGCTCTCTCTGTTCCGCTTGACGGAAAACGAAAAATACGCGCAGTTAGCTAACAGAATCTGGTACAACGCGCTCGGGTACGCCCAGCGCCCGAACGGAGGGTACGGAACGGACAAATGCGTCGGCCCCGCGGGCGATATCCTGATGCCGTCCGGAGCGGGGATCTCGGAAGCGTACTGGTGCTGCACGATGAGAGGCGCCGAAGGTCTGCTCGCGCGCACGGAAAATTCCGTTCTCGTCCCCGACGGAGACGAAGACGCCGGCAAAGCGTCGGTATGGCTTCCGTTCTCGACGGACGTGAATTACGATTGCCGCCGCTTCCGCATCTCGGTCCGATCCGACCTTCCCGGCGACGGGACCGTCAATATCAGAGCGACCGCGCTGACGGACGTCAATCTCACGGTACACGCGTACACTCCTGACGGCTTCAGGACGTTCTCGCAATACCTCACCGCGGGCGGGAGCACGACGTTTTCCGTTCCCGTTTCATACGGAATACAACGGGTACGCTCCCGCGACGGAAGAAAATTCAAATATATGCGCGGCGATCTGATACTCGGAAAACGTTCCGGCGAAAGCGATGACGGAAACGGCGCGTCCGGACTTCAGCCGGTAACGGACATGCGCGAGCTCGACCTCACCGCCGCGGGCAGCGACCGCCGCGTGATACTGTTCAGCTTCGGCGGGTCCGAGGAGGGAGAACGGCGGAATTGACCTGCTGCCAGGGCGAAACCGCCCTGCGGTCATACGGAAAACGTCACGGCGTCATTCCGGCGTACGCCTCCGCCGGCGCGCATTCCGGTCCGCGCTCACGTTCCGGTTCAATATCGCTCCGCCGCGTGGAAAAGCCGGATCACGACTCAGCTCCCGCCCCGGAATCCCGGCTCGAAATCCGGGCGGAATAATACGGCGAAAAAACCGTCTTAAATAACGGAACGGATCCGAAAAACGGACACGAAAAACGGGACACGGAAAAACCGAAAATAATTGAAAAAACCGAAAAAGGCCCGTTCTCATAACGGTATTCAGAGAGCCGTCCGACCGGGAGAAACAGATAACGCTGACAGCAACATAATCATAATCATTGCCATTGTACAACGTCCGATTTGTCCGTTTGAGGAACAGCGCCGTATTTACGTTCCGTTAAGATGAATTTTCAAAAAAGAGCCAACTCCGTCACTTCAGCCCACCCGACGGCAATCATTGAATTTATGATATTTATCATCCCGCCGCATTATTGTCTCGCCGCATTATTGTCTCGCCGCCCGATTTCCCGTTGACTTCGGAATTGATTACGGATATAATTTTCATGCCGGCGAAAAACCGGCGGAGGTACTGAAATGAAAGAATACAAGATAATGCTGAAGACCATTGACGACGTAAAAGTTTTCTCGGCCGCGGCGGCCGGATGCAGCGAAGACCTCGACCTTTCGAGCGGAAGATACGTCGTCGACGCGAAATCCATAATGGGGATCTTCAGTCTTGACCTCAGCAAACCGATAACGCTTTCGGTTCCTGAATCGTTCAACGACGAAGAATTCATCTCCGCAATCGAAAAACTGATCGTTACAGAATAAAAGCCCTTTTCGGGCTTTTATTTTTGTGAAAAAAACAAAAAAAGTATCGGGAGGGTAAAAATGAAACTCATCTACACTGTCAAAGACCGTCCGCCCATGGGGCAGGTCCTGGTCTTCGCGCTCCAGCAGCTGCTCGCCATACTGGCGGCAACCATCGCCGTGCCCGCGATCGTCGGCAACGGCATGAGCCAGTCCGCCGCCCTGTTCGGCGCCGGAGTCGGAACGCTGGTCTACCTGCTGTTCACGAGATTCAAGAGCCCCGTTTTCCTCGGCTCTTCATTCGCGTTTCTCGGATCGATGTTCGCGGCCTTCGCGGGCGCCGGCACCGTAACGGCTCTCGGATATCTCGGACTTATCCTGGGCGCGGCTTTCGCCGGACTGGTATACGTGATAATCGCGATCGTCGTTAAATTTGCCGGCGTTGGCTGGATCAACAAGATCATGCCCGCGGTCGTTATCGGCCCCACCGTCGCCATCATCGGACTCTCTCTTGCCGGCAACGCCGTCGGCGACCTGTTCAAGGGAAGCGTTACGCATGAAGTAACGGAAAAGATCGCCGTAATCGGCGAAGACGGCGCCGCCGCGATCGAGGAAGTGACCAGCAGAGTCCAGAACGCGAATATATACCTGTGCATGCTTTGCGGTCTGATCACGCTTGCCGTGACGATGGTCGTTTCCGTATACGGCAAAAAGCTCATGAAGCTCATTCCGTTCATCATCGGCATCGCCGCCGGATATATTGTCGCCGCGATCTTCACGGTCATCGGAAACCTCGCAGGCAACCCGGCCCTCCAGATAATCGATTTTTCGGGATTCGCGAACATGAAATGGCTGCCTGATTTCGCTTTCATCAAAGCGTTCAACGGCTTCTCGGCTCTCGGAGAGAACCCCGCGTTCATCGGAACCGTCGCAGTTGCTTACATACCTGTGGCGTTCGTTGTTTTCGCTGAACATATCGCGGATCACAAGAACCTTTCTTCCATCATCGAAGCGGACCTCCTCAAGGATCCCGGCCTCTCCAACACGCTGCTCGGCGACGGAGTCGGATCGATCGCCGGCGCTTTCTTCGGCGGCTGCCCCAACACGACTTACGGCGAATCGGTCGGATGCGTTGCCATCACCGGAAACGCTTCCGTTATAACGATTTTCTGCACGTCGATCATCGCGATCGTGGCTTCCTTCTTCGCTCCGTTCGTCACTCTGCTGGCAACGATCCCGTCCTGCGTGATGGGCGGCGTCTGCATAGCGCTTTACGGATTCATCGCGGTCTCCGGTCTTAAGATGATCCAGAAGGTCGATCTCGGGGACAACAGCAATCTGTTCGTTGTTTCAGTCATTCTCATCGCCGGCGTGGGCGGTATGGTCGTCAGCTTCGGCAAGGTCACGATCACCGAAGTCGCGTGCGCTCTCATCCTCGGAATTCTCGCGAACCTCATGCTCAAGAAGGGCCGCACTTCCGAGACCGTCGCCGAGGTTTCGATCGAAGACAAAAAAGAGAACGAATGATCGTCTGTCCGTCGCAGGAAACGGATGATCATCAAGAAAACAAATACGGGAGGAGAGGCTGCTCTCTTCCCGTATTTGTTTTCTGCCCGGTTTTCCGGCGTCAGGTCCTGTCAGGTCCTCTTCTTTCTTCCCGGCCGCTGCAGTAAACGTCCGGCATTCCACAGGAGGCTCGCGGACGCCAGCCCGATCGCGACGTTGCCGGCGATCGTACCTCCCTTTTCTCCCTTCTCTCCCTGTTCTCCTTTTTCACCGGCGGCTTTTGTGCCGGTCGTGCTCCAGGAGCTTCCGCTGTCAGTCGAGATTTCCCACTCTCCCGTTTCAGGGTTGATCCGGATGAGCGGCGTGACTCCGTCTTTGCCGTCGCATCCGTCCTTGCCGTCGGTACCGTTTTTCCCGTCATTTCCGGTTACTTTGCCGAGATTCAGCACGCTGCCGTCGCTCAGCGTTATGATAAGATTTCCTTCACTGTCGAGCGAAACGTTCGCGATTCCGGTGCCGGTCTCACCCTTATCTCCCTTGTCGCCTTTGTCTCCTTTATCGCCTTTGTCGCCCTTGTCGCCTTTATCCCCATTGTCGCCCTTGTCGCCTTTGTCGCCTTTATCCCCCTTGTCGCCCTTGTCGCCGCCGGCTTTCGTTCCTGTCGGATCCCAAGTGATGCCGTTATCGACAGAAATCTCCCATTCTCCCGTTTCGGAGCTGATCCGGATGAGCGGCGTGAGGCCGTCAAGCCCGTTTTTGCCGTCGACACCGTCACGTCCATCTTTCCCGTCAACGCCATCCTTGCCGTCGATTCCGTCACGTCCGTCTTTCCCGTCAACGCCATCCTTGCCGTCGACACCGTCACGTCCGTCTTTCCCGTCAACGCCGTCCTTGCCGTCGATTCCGTCACGTCCATCTTTCCCGTCAACGCCATCCTTGCCGTCGATTCCGTCGCGTCCGTCCTTC
>CADBOE010000039.1 GCA_902796205.1 uncultured Ruminococcus sp.
CCTGTTGTTTCTTATCCGCCTGATCGCGAAAAATGCGAGATAAAACAGACTGATATATACGAGAAACAGCCCGACCACGATCAGCGGATAAAGGACCGCGTTTCCGTTCACGAGATTGTAAACGATATCGTACGGCGTGCCGTCGCCCCTCATAAGAAACATATAATTATACGGGATCAGCCGGTCGGCAATATACGCCGCCAGGCAGTACAGGCTGATTATTCCGAACGTCACGGGAACGTTTCTCTTTTTCATCACGAGCATTCCGGAAACGGCAATGTAGAGCGCGGCGAAGCCGGATATCGCGTGGGTGATGCCGGAAATCACGTTATCAAAGGAAAGCACCGGATATGACGAATAATTATTGCCCGCGCCGTACGTTCCCATAAACGCCACCAGCAATCCGAAAATGAACATGAAATCGAGCGACGCTTCCTTGACCCTGCCCTTCGAAAAGGCGCAGAGCGGAAGCGCGACGAGAGGAATGCTGCACAGAAACAGCGGAAGGAGATATTTCCAGCGCCACGGATCGTTTTCCCGGATGCTGATAAATATTATTCTGAACACTTCCAGCGCGTCAATCAGGACGGCGGATATCACCAATACCCGGTTTTTCCTTTCATACGGCCTTCCGCGTTCATAAATGCCGGCGACGATCGCAGCGGCGATCATCACGGCCATTAGCAGCGACACGAAAACCAGGTGCTGCCACGACATGAAGCCTTCCGGAGCGCGGCCGTACCCTCCTATGCCGAAAAATTCTTTCATAACGAATTCACCACTCTGCCCTTTCCGCTTCTCAAAAATTCATCAAGCGTTCGGTCCGGAGCCTTCTACTGGATATAGATGACGGCCGTTTTCCTGAACGCGGAGACGACCCTCGATATTCCGGAGTAGATGAGTCCGACACTGTAAATATATACGAGAAAACGCGTGGAGCGTATGAACAAACCGGATATGAGGGCGAGCAGAGCCACGGCGAGGTTGACGACGCCGTATGAAACCGTGATCTTCCAGTGCGGCGAATCGAAGCTTCTCTCCTCCGTTCCGCGCATAATATCTATCACCCCGGAAAAAGCCCGGACAACGATAAGATACATCACCAGGAATATTTTGGGAACGGTCGAAAACGAGAGCGTCAGCATGCCGAAATCGAGCGCGATTATCCCGATGAACAGCATCTCCTTCCCGCCTACCATAAACCTTGCCATCGTAAAATAGTAAACAAGCTGCTTTATTCCCAACGCGACAACGGAAACGCTGAGTATGATAATTACGTAAACGTATCCGTCCTCGGGGATCACGGCCATCACAATACCGAGAATGATCATCAGAAGGCCGGAGATTATTCTGCTTATACGCGCGAACTTACCCATTGTTCTTCCTTCTTTCCTCCACCGCGACCTCGATCAGCTTGATATAATCCTTTATTCCCTTGAAGCCCTTTTCGTCGTAGTCGACGGAAAAGCCGGCGAGAAGATTTCCCGATCTGAAAATTTTATTTGTCACCATGCTCTTCTGCGCGAGGGCGGCGACGGTGAATCTGCCGAAAAACGTGTCGTCCTTCCCGCCGCTTTCCGCCGTAACGTACTCGCATGCATATTTTTCGACGTCAAAATCATCCAGGGCAAAGCCCGGGGCCAGTTCCTCCCCCAGCGCCTTCCAGTCGCCGCTCGCGTCGATCTGCCGCTTTCTGATGATCTCCATGATCCGCTCCTCGTAAGGACGCACCGATTCGGTATCGTACACGCCCGTTTCAAACGATTCAGCGCCGCCGCGGAGATACCTGAGCGCAGCGACCATCTGACAGAAAGCGTTGAAATAATCGGAAGGATTATCCTTTATTATCTCCTCGTAATTGCCCCAGGCGGGAAGATATCTGTATTTCGCGTAGCTGTAATCCGGCAGGTGCCCCGCCCTCGCGTGGCCGAGGTTGAAAACGGAATTTTCGCTTGGCTGCGGCATCGACACGTTATACAGACCGGTATCGGGATTGTCGTTTCCGGACGGGCTGTATCTGAATCTGACCTGCCTCTCGGTCTCGCATCCGCCGTCGCCGATCAGCTCGTAAAAATGCTTGTTCACGTTGTTGATAACGAGGGACGGCGTTCCGGCGAAATACATGTGCGCCCATGTGTCGGAGAGCACGTGCATCGCTATGCCGGCGGCTTCGAGAGACGATCCCTTCGCAAGCTCCACCGTATCTTTAACGAGGGAGCCGTCCGGCCCGCATATCAGTCTGTATTTCTTCTTGTATTTCTTCGTGCTTCTCACTGGCGGCTCCGCGGCGAGATCCTTCGGAAGAAAATGGAAGGAGGCCCAGATCCTGGTAATATCCTGAAGACCGACTATGTCAGTGTTCTTCTCCATCA
>CADBOE010000040.1 GCA_902796205.1 uncultured Ruminococcus sp.
ACCCTTGTCTTCGGCTAACAGTTCCTACTGCCAAGTCTGTAGCGGACTTTCACCGCCAAGTAATCGCGCATGCCGAGCGCACAAAAAAAGAGCCCGGATTCACCGCCGAGCAGCGGATCCGGGTTCTTTTATTCATTCCCGACCGAAGTCTTATTCACCCGGGCGGGCTCAGCCGCACCGGACTCAGGCGTCCGTATCCGGGTTGTCGCTGTCGTTCAGATACGCGTCGGCGTCGGCCTCGGCGCCTGCGCCGTCGTCGTGAACGGGCGCGGGAACGTTCTCGACGTTGCCCTCCACGACGTTCAGCTCGTCACCTTCGTAAATCTCGTAGCTCTCGTTCTCGGGATAGACTTCCTCCTCCGGCTCGTCGCGGTGGCGGAGCGCGGCGGGAACGTGATCCAGCGTCGTAACGTCGATATTGATATCGTTGTACCTGGACATACCCGTTCCGGCGGGGATCAGCTTACCGATAATAACGTTCTCCTTGAGCCCGAGCAGATAATCGCGCTTGCTCTTTATCGCGGCATCCGTCAGAATCCTCGTCGTCTCCTGGAACGACGCCGCGGAAAGGAACGAATCCGTGCCGAGAGCGGCTTTCGTGATACCGAGCAGAGCCGGCTCGTATTTAGCAAACGACTCCTCGCCTTTTCCGGCCTCCTTGAGCGCCTCGTTCGCGTCGATCACCTCGAACTTGTCGACGACGCTGCCGTCCAGCAGATGCGTCTCGCCCGGATCGGTGACGCGGACCTTGCGCATCATCTGGCGGACGATGACCTCTATATGGCGGTCGTTGATCTTAACGCCCTGCAGGTTATACACCTTCTGGACCTCTTCGATTATGTAATTCTGCACGCCGGCCTCGCCCATCACGCGGATGATATCCTGGGGATTGACGCTTCCGCCGACGATGAGGTCGCCCTTCTTCACGACGGCGCCATCATCCACTTTAAGCGTCACACCGAGCGGGAACGAAACGGAGAACGACTCCGTGCCGTCGTCAGAATCGATCCTGACCTCTTTCTTCTTGCCGTTTTCCGAGATGGAGACAACGCCGTCGATCTCCGCGATCGTGGCGGCTCCCTTGGGCTTTCTCGCCTCGAACAGCTCCTCGACTCTGGGAAGACCCTGCGTTATATCGTCCGCGGAGGCAACGCCGCCGGTATGGAACGTTCTCATCGTCAGCTGCGTACCGGGCTCGCCTATCGACTGGGCGGCAATGACGCCCACCGCGTCTCCTATATTGCATCTCGTATGCGACGCAAGGTTCGCGCCGTAGCATTTGCTGCAGACGCCGAGCCTGCTCTCGCACGCCATGACGGAACGCACCTTGACCGATTCGATCCCGGCTTTTTCGATCTTTTCCGCAAGATCGTCGTCTATCAGCGTATCGGTATCGGCGAGCACCTCGCCCGTCGCGGGATCCACGACGTCAACGGCCGGGAACCGTCCGGAAATACGCGCGGCAAGCGGAACGAGCGGCGGCTGGTCCTTCGATTCGGTGTTGGCAATAGCCTTGACCTCGAAATACCCCTTCGTGCCGCAGTCATCCTCGCGGATAATGACCTCCTGGCTGACGTCAACGAGACGTCTGGTCAGGTAGCCGGAGTCAGCCGTACGGAGCGCCGTGTCGGAAAGCGTTTTTCTCGTACCGTGGCTGGAAATGAAGAATTCCAGAACGTCCAGTCCTTCACGGAAATTCGCCTTGATCGGGATCTCTATCGTACGTCCCGCCGTTGCCGACATAAGTCCGCGCATACCGGCGAGCTGCTTGATCTGGTTGATATTACCGCGGGCGCCGGAATCCGACATCATATTGATGGGATTGAACTCGCCCATGTTCTTTTTCAGGATATCCGTAAGCTTGTCGATAGCCTCGCTCCACGCGCGGATAACGCTTTCGTGACGCTCCTCGTCCGTGATCATACCGCGGCGGTATTCGCGGGTGATCTTGTCGACGATCTTGTCCGTCTCCTCGATCAGCTGCTGCTTCTCCGGAGGAACGATAATATCCTCGACGCCGACGGTGATTGCTCCCTTCGTGGAATATTTGTATCCGAGAGCTTTGATCTTGTCGAGCACCTCGGCCGTAACGGTAAGCCCGTGGACCTTTATGCAGCGGTCGAGAATATCTCCGAGCGTCCCCTTCTTGACGAGCTTGTCCATCTCCAGCACGAGCGCGTTTTCGCGTTTGGTGCGGTCAACGAATCCGAGATCCTGCGGAATCGCTTCGTTGAATATCAGCTTGCCCATCGTGGTGTTGATGATCTGGCTGATCTGCTCTCCCTGGAACTCTCCGCACATACGCACCTTAATGGCGGTATGCAGATTGATATGTCCCAGATCGTAGGCGAGCTTCGCCTCGTCGAACGAGGTGAACACGGGAGCTCCGGTATAATCCTTGTTCTTCACGAGAGTCAGATAGTAGCTTCCGAGAACCATGTCCTGCGTGGGAACGGTGATGGGTTTTCCGTCCTTGGGCGCGAGAAGGTTGTTCGCGGACAGCATAAGAATGCGGGCCTCGGCCTGCGCCTCCGCGGAAAGCGGAACGTGGATAGCCATCTGGTCGCCGTCGAAGTCGGCGTTGTACGCGGTGCAGACCAGCGGATGAAGCTTCAGAGCGTGTCCTTCGACGAGGATCGGCTCGAACGCCTGGATACCGAGTCTGTGCAGCGTGGGAGCGCGGTTCAGCAGAACCGGATGCTCCTTGATGATATCTTCAAGTATATCCCAGACCTCGGTGGACGCGCGTTCAACCATCTTCCGGGCGCTCTTGATGTTCACCGCTTTGCCCATATTCACGAGCTTGCAGATAACGAAGGGCTTGAACAGCTCGATAGCCATCTCCTTCGGCACGCCGCACTGATAGATCTTCAGCTCGGGACCGACGACGATAACGCTTCGGCCGGAATAGTCCACGCGCTTGCCCAGCAGGTTCTGGCGGAAGCGCCCCTGCTTGCCCTTGAGCATATCGCTCAGCGATTTGAGCGCACGGTTGTTGGGGCCGGTAACGGCACGGCCGCGGCGGCCGTTGTCGATGAGGGCGTCGACCGCTTCCTGCAGCATGCGCTTCTCGTTGTTGACGATGATCTGCGGGGCGCTGAGTTCCAGCAGCTTTTGCAGACGGTTGTTGCGGTTGATGACGCGGCGGTACAGGTCGTTGAGGTCGGAGGTCGCAAAGCGGCCGCCGTCCAACTGCACCATCGGGCGGATATCCGGCGGAATGACCGGAATGACGTCCAGGATCATCCACTCGGGACGGTTGCCGGAATTCTTAAAGGCCTCGGCAACCTCAAGACGCTTGAGGATGCGGACTTTTTTCTGACCGGCAGCGGTTTCGAGTTCCTGACGCAGGCTGTTGCACAGTTCGTCCAGGTCGATCTCCTGCAGCAGTTCCTTGATGGCCTCGGCGCCCATGCCCGCTTTGAACGAGTCTTTATCGTAGCGCTCGACCATGTCGGTATATTCTTTTTGGGTGAGGATCTGCTTTTTCTCCAACGGCGTGTCGCCGGGATCGGTGACGATGTAGTTGGCGAAATACAGCACCTTGTCAAGATCGCGGTACGACAGATCCAGGATCATGCCCATACGGGACGGGGTGCCCTTAAAGTACCAGATGTGCGAAACGGGCGCGGCAAGCTCGATATGGCCCATACGCTCGCGGCGCACTTTGGCCTTGGTGATCTCAACGCCGCAGCGCTCGCAGATCTTGCCTTTGTAGCGGATCTTCTTGTACTTGCCGCAGTGGCATTCCCAGTCCTTCGTCGGCCCGAAAATGCGCTCGCAGAACAGACCGTCACGCTCGGGTTTGAGGGTGCGGTAGTTGATGGTCTCCGGCTTTTTGACTTCACCGTAGGACCACTCGCGGATCAGGTCGGGGGAAGCGAGCCCGATTTTAATGGACTCAAAATCGATGTTGTTCTCTTCCTCAGTCGGGATATTCAAAGAATCATAAGCCATAGTATAATGTACCCTTCTTCCTGCCAAAATCGGATGTGAGCAAAGGTTTATTCATCCTCTGCGTTTCTCTCGTCGTAGTCGTCGGTATAGTCGTCGGACTCGCCTTGATACTCGTCGTCGAGATCCTCGGTACCGTAGCCCGCCGCGCCTTCGGCGTCGTTCACGGTGGTGAACGCCTCGTCGTCATAGCGGGACTTGTTTTCGATGGCCGGGAGAGAAATCTCATCGTCGAAGTTCTGGCGCAGGTCGATTTCATTATTGTCCTTGTCGAGCACGCGGACGTCCAGACCGAGGGACTGCAGTTCTTTGATCAGAACCTTGAACGACTCGGGAACGCCGGGTTTCGGGATGTTCAGACCCTTGACAATGGACTCGTACGTCTTGACACGGCCGACAACGTCGTCCGATTTGACGGTCAGAATTTCCTGCAGGGTGTAAGCGGCGCCGTAAGCTTCCAGCGCCCAGACTTCCATTTCGCCGAAGCGCTGGCCGCCGAACTGGGCCTTGCCGCCCAGGGGCTGCTGGGTGACCAGACTG
>CADBOE010000041.1 GCA_902796205.1 uncultured Ruminococcus sp.
CCCCCGTTGCGCCGTCTCCGGCTGAACGCTTGACAACACACCCGGTCTGTGGGAAAATTAGCCGCAAATCAAATGACGGAGGCTGCTCATGGGAGAGAGAGCTGAGCGAAACAGGCTGAAACTAAGGGAAGTATTTTCGGACAGGGACTTCAACAGGCGACTGATACATCTGACGCTTCCGATAGCGTTTCAGCAGCTGATGCTGGCGACCGTTGCCGCCGCCGACGCAATCATGCTCGGGAAGAGAAGCCAGAACGAGATGTCCGCCGTTTCACTGGCGACACAGATACAATTTATCCAGAACATGTTCATATTCGCCGTCACTTCGGCTGTCACGGTGCTTGCCGCCCAGTACTGGGGCAGGGGGGACCGGAAGGCCGTCAACGACATTTTCTGCATCGGACTGCGGATCAACGTCGCTGTTTCGGCCGTGTTTTTCGCCGGCTGCGTTTTCTTTCCGCAATATCTGATGATGATATTCACGAACGTTGACGTCATCGCGCAAAGCGGGGCCGAATACCTGCGGATCGCCGGCTGGTCGTATCTTCTGACAGGCGTTTCGCAATGTTATCTGTGCATGTACAAAATAATCGGGAAACAGCACCACGCCGCAGCAGTCAGCACTGCGACCGTCGTTATCAACATCGTGCTCAACGCCGTGCTCATATTCGGACTGATCGGCATACCGTCGATGGGAGTGAGAGGAGCCGCCGCGGCAACTCTTATTTCGCGCGTCGTGGAGCTGATATGGTGCCTTGCCCTGTCGTTCCGCCGCGGCTTCATACGGCCGGAACCCGCCGGACTCGTCAGACGCGACCGCGTATTGTCCGCCGATTTCCGCAAATGTTTTCTGCCGCTTCTCGGCGCTTCGCTTATGTGGGGGATCGGATTTACGGCTTATTCCGCATTCATGGGCCACCTCGGTGAGGACGCGGCCGCGGCGAATTCAGTTGCAGCCGTCGTGCGTGACCTCGTGTGCTGCATGTGCGGCGGACTTGCCACAGGCGGCGGGATTATCGTCGGTGAGGAGCTCGGACGCGGCGATCTCGTGAAAGGCAAGCTCTACGGCAGGCGCATGGGCGTTATCGCGTTCGTATGCGGAGGCTTGTCGGCCGTGCTCATGCTGCTGTTCACACCCGCCCTCATCGCTTTTGTGAAGCTTACGCCCCTGGCACGCGAATATCTCTTATATATGATGCTCGTTATGGCGTTTTATATGATAGGACGCGCTGTCAATACAATCATAGTAAACGGCGTGTTCTCCGCGGGCGGCGATACGGCGTTCGACGCGTACAGTCTCGCGGTGACAATGTGGGGGCTGGCGGTGCCTCTGGCGGCGCTCGGAACGTTCGTGTTCGGCTGGCACCCGGTAGCGGTATATGCGCTTACCTGCCTCGACGAGGTTGGAAAAATACCGTGGGTCATACTTCATTTCAGAAAATACAAATGGGTAAAAGATCTGACGCGCGATCTTTCAAAGAGCGGCAGTGATATCTCCGCCCCGTAACGTCGCAGGGAGCAATGGCGAAAATGAAAATCGAATCCGAAAAACAATATACCGCCCGGCGCTCTGTCCACGCGCAGAGCAGTACCGGAACGCCGTCGGGCGAATTGTCCGGAACGCCGTCGGGCAGATTGTCCGGAACGCTTTCCGGCAGGCTTGACGACGCCTCGCGCGGCGAACTGCCGTCCGAATATATCCTCCCGTTTCTCTGGATGCACGGCGAACCGCACGACCGCATCAAAGAAGAGATCGACGCGATATACAGTGCCAACATCCGCGAATTCTGCGTCGAATCCCGCACACATCAGGAGTTCGGGCAGGAACGCTGGTGGACCGATATGGGTTTTATTCTGGAGTATGCCCGCCGCCTCGGCATGCGCGTGTGGCTCCTTGACGACAAATTCTTCCCGACGGGCTACGCGAACGCGTATATAAGCACCCATCCGGAATTGAAAAGAGTAGCCGTCAGAATGGAATACAGGGATTTTGCCGGACCGCGCGGGAACGTGCGCGTGAGAACCGTCGGGCTCAGGGAAGGAGAGACGTTCGCCGCCATAACCGCGTTCAGGCAGGATTCGGAAAGCGGAGAATACGTTGATCTCACCGGACGGATGCGCGGCGGAATGCTGTACTGGGACGTGCCTGAAGGCTTCTGGAGGATTTTTTACGTTATCCGGACGACGATAATGCCGTCGAGACCGGACTATATCGACATGCTGTCCCCGGAATCGTGCCGGGCAATGATAGATGCGGTGTATCAGCCGCATTACGACCGCTTTTCGGAATATTTCGGCAATACGTTCGCTGGCTTTTTCTCTGATGAGCCGTGCTTCGCCAACGATTCCGGCACGTATCTGTCGATAATCGGCGAACGGGACATGATGCTGCCTTACCGCGACGAGCTGTGCGTGATAATGGGGAAAAAGCTCGGTAAAGACGCCGGAGAAGTCCGGGAAAGGCTTCCGGAGCTGTTTCCGGGCAACGTCTCTCCCGGCCGCAGTATGATGCGCTGGGCCTATATGGATGCCGTGACGGAGCTTTACCGCGACAATTTCAGCAAACTTCTCGGAGAATGGAGCAGAGCCCACGGCGTACAGTATATCGGACACGTTATAGAGGACGCGAATACGCACCAGAGGCTCGGAAACGGGGCGGGCCATTATTTCCGCGCCGTCGGACCAATGGATATGGCCGGTATAGATATCGTCCTGAACCAGTTTGTCCCGGGAATGACCGGGCGCAGCCATTCTGCGGCCGTACACAGCCACGAGGCCGATCCGTGCTTTTTCAATTATCTGCTGGCGGCGCTCCCGTCTTCGCTCGCAAGGATCGAACCGCGCATGAAAGGGCGCGCCATGTGCGAGATATTCGGTGCGTTCGGCTGGGCGGAGGGCGTGCCGATGATGAAAAAAATGCTTGATCACATGCTCGTGAGCGGGATCAATCATTTCGTGCCGCACGCGTTTTCGCCGAAATTCCCCGATCCGGACTGCCCGCCGCATTTTTACGCCGGCGGCCGCAACGCGCAATTTCCCGCCTTCGGACAATTGATGAATTACATGAGCAGGCTCTCGCACGTTCTGTCATGGGGCGATTATCCCGCGGACGTCGCCGTTCTGTACAATGCGGAGGCGGAATGGTGCGGAGGACGGTGCGAGACGCTTCAGACGACCGCCCGTACGCTCGACCGGGCTCATATCGCTTTCGACGTCATATGGGAAGACGTTCTCGGCGAGATGAACGTGCGCGGAGGGCAGGCGTTTCTCAGGGGAAGGACGTACAGGGCGCTCGCCGTTCCCGGGAGCGAATATCTGCCTCCGGATATGCTGTGCCGGCTGGAAAGGCTGGCGAAGGAGGGGCTGCCCGTTTTCGTACACGGCGAAAAGCAGATTAAAAGCGGCGGCGGCACGGTCGCGCCCGTGTTCAGGCTCGCGCCGGGGAAAGAGCTCGCCGGCGTTCTCGGGAATATAGTGAGCGACGCGGGCAGGCTCACGGTCGACGGTGAAACGCCGTTGATCAGATATTGCCGGAAAGTCGGCGGCGGAGGCGCAGGTATTAGCGAAAGCGGAGGTATTGGCGGAGGCGAAAGTGTTGGCGCTGACGTTGGCGAAAGCGGAGGTGTTGGCGCAGGTATTGGCGAAAGCGGAGGTGTTGGCGAAAACGGAGGCGTTGGCGCTGACCTTGGCGAAAGCGAAGAAGCGCTTTTTATCTGCTCTCAGGACGACTTCCGCAGGACGGAATTTACGCTGACGCTGACCGACGAAAGGCCGAGGCGCGCGTACGACGCGTGGGAAAACCGTTTTTATGCCGTCAGGCAGAGCGGAAGACGCGTCAAAATTGAATTGCCGCCATCCGGAGCGGTGCTGCTCGTGACCGACAGCCGTCCCGCCGATGAATACGATTATTCGTCAGACGCGAATTGCCGGCCGGCGGATTTTGTATGCGAGAATACTTCGCTCATTTACCCGGGCGGAAGCGTGGAAGTGACGGATATAGCTCCCGGAACCGACGTCACCAGCGTTCCCGGATATGAGAATTTTCACGGCGTCATAAGGTACGAGGGACGTATCGAAGTGCGGCCCGGAGACAGGAAGCTCAGGATCACGGAAGCCGGCGAGATATTGTCGGCAACGCTTGAAGGGCGCTTTCTCGGAACGATGCTCGGGCGCGACGGCGTTTTCGATATCCGCTTTGCATCGCCGGGCGTCAGACGACTTGTTCTTGACGTCGTCAACAGCCCCGCGTATGCTATGGCTGACGGTTTTTCAACGTTTCTTCCGGTACCTGCGTCGGGGCTTACCGGAGATATTCTTATTGAACAGGGGGAATAATATCATGGCAGGAGCAGCGTCTCTTAAACAGCTTCTTCTTGATGAAACGGCGCAGCTTGAACAGGAGGGCCGTAGATATGGCGTACTGGCGCGCCGCAATCGAAAAAGCCGCGGGGGACCGGGAAAAGCTTCTCACGTGCTATGCGGGTATGGCGGCTCTTCCGGAAAGAACGGATTTTGCGTACTCGGAGCCGACGGAGCTCGGTATGATAGAAAAAGAAAGCGCGTTTCCGGAGGACGAACCGTTCGTGGCTTGCGGGGCGGAACGCTTTCGCGGGGCCTGGCTCGGCAGATGCATCGGCTGCGCTATGGGACAGCCGGTCGAAGGCTGGAGCTCGGTTGATATCGTCAGGTGGTACAGGGACGCGGGCCGTTATCCCGTAAGATATTTCGTGCCTGCCGAATCGGGAGAAAGGCGCAACGCCCATCCTTCCTGCGCGGAGAGAATAAGCGGTATGCCTTTCGACGATGACACGCGGTTTACGGTTATTAATTATCTGCTTCTCGCGGAGAAGGGCTTTTCGATAGAGCCGTGGGACGTGGCAATGCACTGGACGTACAGACTGGCTTTCAGACACGTTTTTACCGCCGAGTCGCAGGCCTATCTTAATTTCATCAATCAGGACGAATGCGGATACGCCGGGAAGCCTGACGACGCGTGGGAGGTAATGAAGCGAAACGGCGTGAGCACTTATCTCAATCCGTACCGTGAATGGATCGGAGCGCAGATCAGAGCCGACGCCTTCGGATATGCCGCCGCCGGACGGCCGGCGCTTGCCGCGAGGCTCGCATGGAACGACGCGGCGTTTACGCACGTGAAAAACGGCGTTTACGGGGAGATGTTCTTCGCAGCGTTCATTGCCGCCGCGTTCAGATACGGGTCGGTCTGGGAATGCTTCGACAGGGCTCTGGCGACGGTACCGGTGAGGAGCCGCTTTTACGAGGAGGCGTTGTTCGCGAAAAATCTCGCGCTTTCCGACGTTTCGCGTGAGGAATTGCGGGATACGCTGTGCAGTCGCGGCGCGAAATACAGCTGGGTGCATACTCTGAATAACGCATCTTTTTGCATAGCGGCAATGTTCAGATACCCGCTCGATTTCCGCGAAGCGGTGGCGTTCGCCGTCGAGTGCGGGATGGATACCGACTGCAACGGCGCGACGACGGGCTCCTGCATGGGCGCTCTGCTCGGCGAGGAGGCAATCCCCGCGGATCTTAAGGAGGCCATGCGCAACAATTTCAGCGTGCAGGTATCTCCTTACGACAATTATCCGATCGACAGATTCGCTGATGAGTGCAAGGCTCTGTGCGACAGGCTCGGGACTTCCGGCTGAGGCAATGGGCGTTGGCTTTATGCTTATTGATTAAAGCGGCGCCCCGCCTGACGGCGGGGCGTGATTGTATAGAACTGGGGAGTCGGCAACGGGGGACAGACCCCGGTTGCGGGAGGGCACAGGAAAAGAGCCGCAACCAGCGGCCGGGCCCGGGACGGGTGGTTTTTGAGCTTGCTTGTGCATTCGCGCCGGAGCCCGGAGCCCGGTTTGGGGCTCCTTTTAACGCCCAAAACCGGGGTCTGTCCCCAGTTGTCGCAAAGATCGAAATTTTTTCCGTCCGCCAGCCTTACGGCCGGCCGTCC
>CADBOE010000042.1 GCA_902796205.1 uncultured Ruminococcus sp.
AAATATTGCTTTATCATTTGTATCACCCGTATGAAGGATATACATTATTGCAGTTCCTTTGTCAAATTTTTCATGCGTGAGCCCTGTCCCCGACCATCAACCTTCTTGACACTGAACTCTTTCCGATGTTAAAATCCGTTGACGCCTGCGTGATCTGGGTTTCGGATAGATACGGCGAAAAGTAATAAAAAGTGAGGGGATTTCTTGTGTATTCTTTCAAAATCGGTGTTATGTTGGATTCGTTCAGACTTCCGATAGATCAGGCTCTGGCCAAAGCTGAAGAAGTTGGCGGTCAGGGGCTTCAGGTATATGCCACATACGGCGAGATGGCTCCGGAGAATCTTTCGCAGGCTGATCGACGCGAATTTCTCCGTAAAGTTAAAGCTCATGGCCTCGTTATTTCCGCGCTGTGCGGAGATCTTGGCAAAGGATTTACCGATCCTGAACTCAATCCCGGTTTGATAGAAAAGTCCAAAAGGATACTCGATCTGGCTGTTGAGCTTGAAACAAACGTTGTTACTACTCACATAGGCAGAGTCCCGGAAGATCCGTCAGACGCAACGTACAGGATAATGCAGGAGGCCTGTCACGAACTTGCAGAATATGCCGACAGCCTGAATGCTCACTTCGCGATTGAGACAGGTCCGGAGCCGGCTGCAAGATTGAGAGCTTTTCTCGATACGCTCGGCTCGCGCGGAGTTGCCGTCAATTACGATCCTGCAAATCTTACAATGTGCGTTGACGACGACGCGGTAAAGGGCGTTTACGAGCTAAAGGATTACATTGTTCACACTCATGCAAAGGACGGTATGCGCGGCACAAAGCCGCCGTTCATCGAAGTCCCGCTTGGACAGGGCGACGTTCGTTGGGATGGTTATTTGAAGGCTCTTGACGAGATCGGATACCGCGGTTTCCTGACTATAGAACGCGAGTGCGGTGAAACGCCTGAAAAAGACATTGCGCTTGCCGTACGGTTTCTGAAAGAAAAAATAAACTGAAACAGCCGTTCACGGATCGCACAGGTCTGCCCTCCTGCTTGCGATCCGTTTTTCCGGGGATGATTGCAACGGGGGACAGACCCCAGTTACAGACCCCAGTTACACGCCCCCCGTCGCGGCAAAAAGGCAGATGCCGAAACCCGGGTCTGTCCCCGGTTGCACCCCAGCAGCTCTCGCTACAAACAGTGGTCTGTCCCCGGTTGCCGCCCGACTGTCCCCGGTTGCCGCCCGAAGCGGCGAACAGGCAAACACGGCGCACAACGCATCAGAACAACGGAATAAAACAAAATCACACCACATAAACAGTACAAAATCTGAATCGGAGGCAATAATCATGAAAAAGCTCAAAGTTGGCATAGTAGGCGTTGGCGGCATATCGGAAGTGCACATCGCAGGCTACAGACGCAATCCGAACGTGGAACTGTACGCCTTCTGCGACATTAACGAACACCGCCTTAACGAAAAAGGCGCCCGTTACGGCGTTACCCGTCTCTACACCGACGTAAACGAAATGGTGAAACTCGAGGAGCTTGACGCCGTCAGCGTATGCACCTGGAATTCCGCGCACGCCCCGTGCACGATCGCCGCGCTCAACGCCGGCAAACACGTTCTCTGCGAAAAGCCGATGGCAATGAACAGCGACGAAGCCGAAGAGATGCTTGCCGCCGCAAAGCGTTCCGGAAAGCTTCTGCAGATCGGATTCGTGCGCCGCTTCGGAAACGATTGCGCCATATTGAAAGATTTTGTTGACAACGGCGACTTCGGCGAGATTTATTACGCAAAAGCCACCTACACGCGCCGTCACGGCTGTCCCGGCGGATGGTTTTCGGACAAGAAGCGCTCCGGCGGCGGCCCGCTCATTGACCTCGGCGTGCACGTGATCGACCTCGCCCGCTATATCGCCGGCTGCCCGAAGCCCGTTTCGGCATACGGAGTCACGTTCGACAAGCTCGGCTCGAGACCTGACATCCGCCTGGCCCCCGGCGCGTACGTTGCCTCCGACGCCGGAACGGCCAGCGACGTCGAGGATTTTGCGTCGGCTCTGATTCGTTTCGACAACGGCTTCACCATCGGCATCGAGGCTTCGTTTGACATGAATCTCCCCGGCGAGAACAATATCGCATTTCTCGGAACGAAGGCGGGAGCAACTCTGTCCCCGGATCTCAAGATCTATTCGACCGCGCACGGCTATATGACGAACGTCACTCTCGACATGCCGACGGCGCTCGATTTCGCCGGGCTGTTCGAACGCGAGATCGACGACTTCGTTGACTGCGTGCTCACCGGAAGACCCAGCAACGCTCCGGCGGAGGACGGCGTAATTCTGATGAAAATACTGTCGGCAATATACGAATCGGCGCGTACCGGAAACGAAGTAAAGATCAATTGCTGAGAAACCGCCGTTTTTCCGCTTCCGGCTTTCTTGCTTCCGGGCTCGCGTAGCTCATGTCCCGGACGCCGGTGCGGTTTCACGCAGACGGGCACGCAAAGCGGCGGGACGTGCGGAAACCCCGCGGGACCCCTGCTGATCCATGACGCGCAGCGGCAAATAATATTTCTGTTTCCTGCTCAAAAACGAAGACCTGACGCAATATTCGGCGTGCGGGCCTTCGTTTTTTCTAAAATACAAATTTATAAACCATCGGATTCAGCGGAATCACCGTGCCTGCATTTGACTGCCGCCCCGGCCGTCGCTCATCCCACGCCAAGACCCCCGCTCAAACCGCTTTTTCCGCATTGCACTCGCTCCGTTATCAGCTTCGCCCCGGCCGTCGCCCAGCCCACACTCCGGGTTCACGCTCAGGCTGCATTTCATCCCACGCACGAATCCATGCTCAGGATGCACCACGCTCAGGCTGCTTCCCATCCCACGCTCAGGCCCCCTTCTCCGCATTGCTCAAACCATCTTCTCCTGCTTGACCTTCTTATCTATCACGTGCCTTCTCCCCAGCTCGGAGCGCACGTCGTCGAGCGAGATGCCCGCTTCGACCATCAGCACCATCACGTGGTAAACGAGATCGGAAATCTCATAAATCGTCTCCGCCTTATCCTGCGCTTTTCCGGCAATAATTACCTCCGTACACTCCTCGCCGACCTTTTTCAGGATCTTGTCCAGTCCCTTGTCGAACAGATAAGTCGTATAAGACCCCTCCTTCGGAGACGTCTTGCGCCCGCGTATCATCTCCATCAGTCCGTCAAGCGAAAAATCCTCCTGCGCGTCGCTCTCCCAGACCGGAAATTCGAAGCACGAATCCGTTCCGAGATGGCAGGCCGGCCCGTCCGCTTTTACCGAGATCAGCAGCGTATCACGGTCGCAATCCGTGGTTATGCTCACGATATGCTGATAATTACCGCTCGTCTCCCCTTTCAGCCACAGCGTTTCGCGCGACCTGCTCCAGAAACACGTCAATCCCTTTTCAATTGAGATCGCGAGGCTCTCGCGGTTCATGTACGCGACCATCAGCACACGCCTCGTGGCATAATCCGTTACGACGGCGGGAATCAGCCCGTTCACGTCAAATTTAAGCTCGTTGATATCGATCATAATCGTCACTCCTTCGCGCTCTGCAATCTTGCCGGGATCCCCCGGGCGGCCATTTCGGCCTTCAGCTCGTTAATTTTTATCTCTCCGAAATGAAAAACGGACGCTGCCAGTCCGGCATCCACTCCGGGAAGCTTTTCAAACAATTCAATGAAGTGCTCAACGCTGCCAGCGCCTCCAGACGCGATCACCGGCACGTTCACGCATTCGCACACGGCCCCGAGCAGCTCGAGATCGAAGCCGCGCTTCACGCCGTCGGTATCAATGGAATTGACGACCACCTCGCCTGCGCCGCGCTCCACGCACCCGCGGATCCACGAGATCGCCTCCATGCCGGTATCCTCGCGCCCGCCCCTCGCGAACACCCGAAAACCGCCGTCCACGCGGGCAACGTCCGCCGAAAGCACGACGCATTGACTCCCGTAGCGTGCAGCGGCTCTTTCGACGAGAGACGGATCGCGGATCGCTCCGGAATTCACGCTGACCTTGTCCGCGCCGCATTTCAGGACCCTGTCGAAATCCTCAACTGTATTTATGCCGCCTCCGACAGTAAGCGGAATGAACACCTTCGAGGCCGTCCGCGTCAACACGTCCGTAAACAGCCTGCGCCCCTCGGCCGAAGCCGTGATATCGTAAAAAACCAGCTCGTCCGCGCCGGCGTCGCTGTAATACTCCGCCAGCTCCACCGGAGAGGCAACGTCGCCCAGTCCCTTGAAATTTATTCCCTTCACGACCCTTCCGTCCTTTACGTCAAGGCACGGAATTATACGCTTCGTGATCATGCTTCCGCCTCCCCCGCCGCGTCGCCGGCCGCCAGCCTGACGGCTTTCTCGAGGTCGACCGCGCCCGTGTAATACGCTTTCCCGATGATGGCTCCGAAGATCCCGAGCGACCTGAGCGCGATAACGTCGTCCATGCCGGAAATACCGCCGGAGGCGATGATATTGAGCCTCGTGCGCTCTGACAAAACGCGGTAAAGCTCTCTGTTCGTGCCCCTCATCGCACCGTCGCGGGAAATATCCGTGCAGATCACCGTTGACACGCCTTCGCTTTCGAGAAGCGAGCAAAACTCGAGGCCGTCGATATCCGTATTTTCCGTCCAGCCCTTGACGGCAACTTTTCCGTCGCGCAGGTCAACGCCGGCGGCGACCCTGTCCCCGAATCCGGCGACAGCGGCTCTTCTGAACTCCGGATCGCTCACAGCGGCCGTACCGAGGATCACGCGGTCAATGCCGGCTTCTAAATATTTTCCGGCCGTTTCCATTGACCGTATGCCGCCGCCGACCTCGACGAACAATCCGGACTCCTTTTTTATCCGCACGATGACGTCGATATTCGGCGTTCCTCCGTCTCTCGCTCCCTCCAGATCAACGACGTGGATCTGCCCGGCACCTTTTCGGGCAAAATCGCAAGCCACGCCGACCGGGTCGCGGCTGTAGACCGTCATTTTTCCGTAATCGCCCTTATAAAGGCGCACGGCCTCGCCGCCGTAAATATCTATAGCAGGAAATATCAGCATTGCCTCGCCCCCCTGTCTTTACCGCAAAACGCCCTCAATATGTCGAGCCCCGTGTTGCCGCTTTTCTCCGGATGGAACTGACAGCCGCATATATTGTCCTTCTGAACGGCGGCCGTGAGCGGAACGCTGTACTCAGTCACGGCGGCGAGCGATTCATCGCATCCGACCGCGCAATACGAATGTACGAAATAAACGCAATCTCCGTCGGACGTATATTTCAGAAGAGGCTTGCCGGGCATTATTATCAGCGGATTCCAGCCAATATGCGGTATTTTCAGCCTTGCGTCGAATCCGGGGCGCGACGACACCGGAACGACGTGTCCCCTGAGGAGTCCGAGTCCCTCGTGACGGCCGAATTCCTCGCTGTATTCGAAAAGCAGCTGCATTCCGAGGCATATTCCGAGCAGAGGCTTTCCGGCCCGCGCCGCTTCCCTGACGGCTTCTCCGAGTCCCGTGCTCGTCAATTTTCCGGCCGCGTCTCCGAACGCGCCTACTCCGGGCAGGATTATTCTGTCGGCGGCAATTATTTCCCGCCTGTCGCCCGTTATTTTCGCTTCCTCGCCGATGTATGATAGAGAGCAGCTGAGCGAAAAAAGATTGCCCACTCCGTAGTCAACTATCGCTGTCATTGTCCGATTCCTTTCAGAGAACGCCTTTTGTTGACGGTATCCTGCCGGCCAGCGCCGGATCTTCAGCCACCGCCGACCCGATCGTCCTCGCGGCCGATTTGAATATGCCTTCGATGATATGATGCGTATTATTTCCGGATATTTCCCGCACGTGGAGGGCGCAACCGGCGTTCCGCACGAATCCCAGCCAGAATTCCTCCACCAGCTCGGTGTCAAACGTGCCGACCTTCGCGGCAGGCATAGACGCGTCGAACGTCAGGTGCGGGCGCCCCGAAAAATCGACGGCGGTCAATATAAGAGTTTCATCCATCGGAAGTATGCAGCTTCCGTACCGCTTTATGCCGCGCTTTTCGCCGAGCGCCTCCGCGAACGCCGCTCCGAGCGCTATGCCGACGTCTTCCACGCTGTGATGGTCGTCAACGTCCGTATCGCCCCTGCACGTCACCTCGAGCCCGAATCCGCCGTGCGCCGAAAAAAGCGTAAGCATGTGGTTAAGGAAGCCGACTCCCGTGTCGATATGCGTACCGCCGCCGTCGAGGTTCAGCCTCACGCAGACGTCGGTCTCCGCCGTTTTTCTGTTGATTTCAGCCGTTCTCATTGACCGATGCACTCCTTTGCAGCTTTTATAAACGCTTCCATCTGGTCCCGCGTTCCTACCGTGATCCTGTTGTAGTCGGAGATCCGGGCGGGAGATGAAAAATGGCGCACGAGTATGCCTTTTTCACGAAGTTTTGCGTACAATTCCGCTCCGCCCGCGTCCGGATGCTTCGCGAAAACGAAATTCGCGGCGGAATCGGTGACCTCGAATCCCGCGGATTTCAGCGCCGCCTTCGTCATTTCACGATTTTCAATTACCGTGCGGCAGTTGTCAAGCATATAACCGCGGTCCTCGAGAGCGGCGACGCCCATCGCCTGCGTTACGGCGTTGACGTTGTACGGATTCAGCGAATATTTCAGCGTTTCGAGATCGGCGATCACGCTCTCCTGCGCGAAAGCGAGTCCGAGACGGGCGCCGGCCATTGAACGCGATTTGGAAAATGTCTGTATGACGAGCAGGTTGTCGTATTTTTCTATCAGTTTTACGGCGCTTTCGCCGCCGAAATCTATATACGCTTCGTCAACGACAACCATTCGCGCCGGATCGGACAACAGCAATTCCTCTATTTCGCCGGTCCCGAGCAAAAGGCCGGTCGGTGCGTTTGGGTTCGCGATAAACAGCACGCCTCCGGCGGCGCGGAGCTTTCGCACGTCCATCGAAAGGTCCTCTGCGAGCGGTATCTGCGTGAACGGAACGCGGTTCTGAAGAGCGAAAACCGGGTAAAAGCCGTAGGAAATATCGGGAAATACGGCGGGATGCGTTTCGTCGCAATATGCCATAAAAGCGAAATTCAGAAGCTCGTCGGAGCCGTTTCCGCAAATAATATTTCCGGGGCGGACGCCGTATGCAGCCGCGGCTGTTTCGCGAAGGCGCGCGCACGACGGATCGGAATACAGATTCACGTTTTCCGCGGCCTTCCGGGCGGCTTCCAGCGCCTTTGCCGACGGCGGGAACGGGGATTCGTTCGTATTCAATTTGATGAATCCTCCGCCGCGCGGCTGTTCTCCCGGGACGTACGGCGTCAGGTCTATATATTTTTTGCTGAAAAATCTGCTCATTGTCTTTTTCGTTCCTCGTTCTTTCGTTCCTCTTTCTTTCGTTCATCCGCTCAGCTGCGTATCGTTACGCTCCTTGCGTGTCCCGTGAGGCCCTCGGCGCGGGCGAAAGCGTCGATCTTCCCGGCGCACTTAAGAAGCGAGTCGCGATCCGAGGATATGTATTGTATTTTTTTGATGAAGTCGTCCACCGAAAGCGCGCTCGAGAAGCGAGCCGTGCCGCCGGTGGGGAGCGTGTGGTTCGGTCCGGCGAAATAATCGCCGAGCGCTTCGGGACAATACCTGCCGAGGAATACGGATCCGGCGTTCCTGACTTCCGGAAGGAACGCGTACGGGTCGTCAACGCACAGCTCGAGATGCTCGGGAGCGATCTCGTTGGCGACGCCGATCGCTTCGCGGATGCTGCCGGCAATAATTATCTTTCCGTTCGCGTCTATCGACGCTCTCGCTATATCTTGTCTTTCAAGAAGCGGAATCTGTTTTTCGAGTTCAACGCTCACCGCCTCTGCCAGCCCGGCCGAATCCGTCACGAGAACGGCGCTCGCCATCCGGTCGTGTTCCGCCTGCGACAGCATGTCGGCCGCCAGCCAGTCCGCTCTGCTGTTTCCGTCGGCGACGATCAATATTTCGCTCGGTCCTGCTATCATGTCGATGGAGACCTGCCCGAAAACCTGTTTTTTCGCTTCCGCGACGTATGCGTTGCCCGGGCCGACGATCTTGTCGACCTTAGGGATGCTGCCGGTTCCGTACGCCAGGGCGGCAACGGCCTGAGCACCACCTGTTTTGAATATCCGGTCAACGCCGGCGATCCTCGCCGCGGCCAGTATCGGAGCGGCTATTTTTCCGTTTTTCCCGGGCGGAGTCACGATCACGACTTCCTTCACTCCGGCAATTTTCGCCGGTATCGAATCCATGAGGACCGTGGACGGGTACGCGGCGGTGCCTCCCGGGACGTAAAGACCTGCCCGTTCAACGGGAACGATAAGCTGCCCGACCGTCATTCCCTGCGCGTTTTCCGTGCGGAAGCCTTCGCGCATCTGCAGACTGTGATATTTTCTGATATTTTCCGCGGCCTGCCTGAGTATTTCCGTAAATGCGGCTCCGCATTCGGCTTCAGCCTCGTCGTATTCCTCAGGAGTCACCTCGAGCGTTTTCAACTCGGCTCCGTCGAATTTTTTTGTATATTCAAGCAGAGCCCGGTCGCCGTTTTTCCGCACGTTTTCTATTATCTCACTGACGACCGCCGCGACGTCCGTCTGAACAGCGGTGCGCGCGAATATCTGTCCTGCCGGAACTTCTCCCATTTTCATGATTTTTATCATTTTCCGCACTCCTCTTTGGTGGATTTTTCAGTTGTTTGCCGGTATTTTCCGCAGGCCGGCCGATATTTTCCGATATTTTCCGCAGGCCGTCGATTATTTTCCGGTATTTGCCGGAATTTTCCGCAAGCCGTCGATTATTTCCCGGTATTTGCCGGAATTTTCCGCAGGCCGTCGATTATTATCCGGTATTTGCCGGCATTTTCCGCAAGCCGTCGATTATTTTCCGGTATTTGCCGTTATTTTCCGCAGGCCGGCGGTTATTTCCAGCCCTTTTACCGTTATTTCCCGACCAGTTCGGACACCGCCCGCACGAGTTCTGTGATTTTTTCGTTTTTGAAGCGGTAGCCGGATTTATTTGCCACCAGCCTCGCGCTGATCGGCATCACGGTTTCAATAACCTCGAGATGATTCTCCCTGAGCGTCGTTCCCGTCTCAACTATGTCAACGATAACGTCGGAAAGCCCGAGTATCGGAGCTATTTCTATTGACCCGTTAAGATGGATGATGTCAATGTCCCGTCCCCTGCCCCTATAATATTCGCGGGCAATATGCGAAAACTTTGTCGCCACCTTCAGCGTCCTTCCGGGATCGTCGCGAAAGCCTTCCGGCGCCGCCACCGCCATCCTGCATATGCCGGTCCGAAGGTCGGCGAGCTCGTAAACGTCCGGCTCGTATTCGAGCAGGATATCCTTCCCCGCGACTCCGACGTCGGCGGCTCCGCGCTCCACGTAAATGGCCGCGTCCGACGGCTTCACCCAGAAATATCTTACGCCGGCTTCCTCATTCTCGAAAATCAGCTTTCTGCTGTTTTCCAGAAGCTGCGGGCAGGGAAAGCCGGCCTTTTCAAACAGTGCGTAAACCTTTTCCCCGAGACGTCCCTTCGGGAGGGCAATGTTAATCATTCTGTCACAGCTCATCTTTCACCGCTCCTTCCGGGTCAATAAAGGCGACTCTCCTGAACCTGCCGGAAAGACCGTCCTCCGCTCCGGCTCTCGCCGCGCGCACCGTCATTCCTTTGGACGTATATTTAAGAACGGCTTCCAGAACCTTGTCCCTCGGCGCAGTTTCCGGATAAAGAAGCAGCAGATCGCCGTCAAAACCGGCGTCGGGCGCAGTATATTTTTCAATCGTGTCGAGATAAACCGCGAAACCTATCGCTTCTCCGTCGGGATGAAATCTGCGTACGAGTCTGTCATACTGTCCGCCGGACAGGACGCGCTCCGGGATTCCTTCGACGTAACCCTTGAAACCTATGCCGTTGTAGTAATTGCCACCGCCCGCGGCTGCGGCGGAAAAATCGATCCTGAAACGGTCAAACCCGTCCGACGCGCGAAGCAGATCCGTTATTTCTTTAAGTGAGTCGTAAGAATCCTGCATTCCGAGCTCGCGCGCGGCGGCCCGCACCTGCGGCAGAGCTTCGTCGACCCTGCCGTACAGTCCTATGAGCATTTTGAAAACGTCCGCGGCGCCCGCTCCCGCTCCTGCGTTCGCGTTCCGCGCCGTTATTTCGTCAACCCCGTGCCTGTTTTTTTCGGCGGCGCATTTCATAAGAGCGTTTTTAACGGCCGGATCTGTCGATATTTTCGACGCGGCGGCATCAAGTAACTCGAGCTGGCCGATATCCAGCACGTATTCCTTGCCGGCCGCGCGGAGGCTTTCGGCGGCGAGGTAAATGACTTCGGCAATGCAATACGGATCGGTCCTCCCGATGCATTCGAGCCCTGTCTGCACTATCTCCCTGAACGTCTCGGAGCCCTTCGGTACGCGGTAAACGTTTTCGCTGTAGAAGACCTTCACCGTCCCGCCGGGCACGATATCCGTATTTTTTATGATCGAAAGAGTAACGTCCGGTTTAAGGGCCATCAGTCTTCCGTCGGTATCCGTAAACGTGATGATGCCGTCGGAAATGAGGAAATCCTTGTTTCCGGCATACAGATCATATTCCTCGAATTTGCTCATTTTGTACGGCTGATACCCGAAGCGGCCGTACAGCGACCTGAGCGCGGCGTTGTATTGTTCCTCGCTCACGGCCCCGTCTGCGCACCGGCATTGCATATTCTCGCTATTTCCCGATATTTTCATTTATTTTCCACCACGCTTCCGGAATCTTTCATGCGTTCCAGCACCGTACGGTAACCTCCGGTGCCGTAATTGAGGCAACGGTTCACGCGGGCAATGGTCGCCGTGCTGAGGCCGAGTTTTTCGGAAATATTCTGGTAATTGCTCCCTTCGCTCAGCAGCCGCGCCGCGGTCAATCTCTGGGTCATATCCTGCAGTTCGGTTATCGTACATATATCCTCCAGAAACGCTCTGCATTCCGCCTCCGTTTCCAGGGTCAATATCGCCCGGCACAGCGTCCTTACCGCTTCAGAATCAAAATCAAACATTAAAGCACCTCTCCCGACATTTCCTCCGCATTGCATTTTGCACACAGCGCCTTATCATTTTATCACTTTAGCAGGCTAAAGTCAACAACCGCTTTTATCACTCATGCAACGGGGGACAGACCTCCGTTTCCGTACCCGCCTCAGCAACCTGCAACCGGGGACAGACCCCGGTTTTCGTACTCGACTCAGCAACCTGCAACCGGGGACAGACCCCCGTTTTCGTACCTGTCTCGCCAACCTGCAACGGGGGACAGACCCCCGTTTCCGTACCCGCTTCAGCAACCTGCAACCGGGGACAGACCCCCGTTTCC
>CADBOE010000043.1 GCA_902796205.1 uncultured Ruminococcus sp.
CGGCGGAAGAACGATATCGTTGACAAGACTCGTAATGATCTTGCCGAACGCGCCGCCGATAACAACGCCCACTGCCATGTCGATAACATTGCCGCGCATGGCGAATTCCTTAAATTCCTTGAAGAATCCCATATTCGTTTACACCTCTTTTTGAAGAATCACGTCTTACACGTTTCCTGAATTATAGTCAACTTTCACGGCCCTGTCAACACCGCGAAAAGCCGCGGAGCCGGAGCCGCCGTGGCCGCAGCAGCCGCCACGGCCGCCGTCTGAGGCGGTCGGATCAGGCGGGAACGGATGACGTCCGCAGCGTAGTAAATCACGGATATCTCTGATCAACCGCTTAAATGAATCAATTACCGAAGTAGAAGCCGGCCCGCCCGATAGGCGCAGCGTCGCCGGACGTATAGAAAGAGTCGACGTCCCCTTCTATGCAATTATCGGTCCACTTGAAGAAAACCGACGCCCGGCCCTCGATCCCGAGAACGGATTTCGGAACCGAAACCATCAGCATGTTTCCGCTCACGCGCGAACGTACCTCAGCAAGCGGCTCAACTTTGTACTCAGCTCCGGGTGCGAGCTTTCCGAGATACATGCTGCCGTCCTTCTCCGGAGCCTTGTAATTAAGCACGAAGCCGTAGCCGTTCCATGATGAAGCGGGATCGGCGCCGTCAATGCCGATAAACAGGTTCATCCACGTATTGCCCTCCGGAGCGGTGATATTTTCAGCAGTGCGCGCGAAGAAGTAAAGATTTTCGCGGTCTTCGCTGACCTTGAGATCGGTGAAATCGTTACGGCCGGAATTGTCGTTATATTTGAGGCCGCCCCAGCCGCCTGCTCTGCGGTCTGCGGTGTCCCCTTCGTAATCTCTGTAATAAGCCTTTACGTCGTTCCATTGAGCGAAGCCGCCGTCGATATCGATCGTGCGGTTATTGCGGGAATTGTCAACCGTCAGTCCCTTGAAATCGCGGACGTACGATACCATCTGGAGATAGTAATTGTCGGCGTATCCGTCCTCCATCGGTTCGATATCGCGGCTGCCGTTAAGAGACGCGTTGTCGAGAAAAACGATCGGACCGTTATTTACAACCGGCCCCTGATAGGAGGCGTCCTGACGCTGGGCTACCCATTCGTTCCAGCCGGTTATGAATATTATTTCGGGATCGATGCCCATCGCCCATTTGAACTGTTCCTCGAAATTGTAGCCGTACAGATACGCGTCGGGGGCGGGATCGTTGGCGCCGTCGTGCCAGCTGCGCGACCGGTCGTTCGATCCGTACCAGGAAACGGCGCTCATTTTATACGTCTCGTTGTGCTGGCCGAGAGATACGTTGACGACCTCTTTCCTGCCGTTCATTCCGTAGACCGCGTCATCCGTGAGCAGCCTGTCAAATTCCATCCACGGGAAGCCGTCGTCGTGTCTTTCGCCCATGGGCCACTGGCTGCGTTTAATGCGGAAGAAGGCCGCGACCTCATCGGACGCCTCCTCTGGTATGCCGACGATCATCGGCTTGCCGTCCCAGCAGAACCAGATGCTCTCGTATTCGGGATGCTTCGCGTAGACGGATCTGTAGACGGTGCTCATTGTCTGGCCTGATTTCGTGTTGGTAAGGAAGCATACCTTCGGCACGTTCCAGCCCTGATCCTGATATTCCTTCAATATTTTCATCACCGCAAGCGCGTTGGTTGAATATGCGCTGGCGTTTGATACGTCGAACGCGATAAAGTCAATTCCGGCATCCGTGAGCATCTGCACGTGCTTTCGGATGACCCACTTGTCGTTGGAGCGGTAGTAGCCGAACATCGGCTTGCCCCAGAAATGAAAATCGTTGACTCTTCCTCCGCCTGCCGCGATCCAGCCGGCTTCTGATTCGAGAGCCCCGTCGACCGCGGAGATCAGAGAATTGTCATAAAGATTCGTTCCGTGTTCACCGAGCCACAGGAAGTAGAACAGACCGACGTATTTTCCGCTGCGTGCGGCGGTGGTTTCGGATTCTCTTGTAAGAGTGCGGCCGAGATTGTCGACGGCTCTGGACGCGCGGAATGTAAGCGGCGCGGTATTGCTATATTCATCGCTGTCGGTGACGACAGCTTCCTCGGGCGGAAGTTCAGTCGGCCCGGCCGGAGGCTCCGTTATCGCGTTCGTCGTCCGGCCGCCGTTATCGGGCGGCAGCGTTGCGCAGGCACTCATAAGCAGCGACGGGAAAACAAATGCCCCTGCAACGATCGTGAAAAATCTTTTGCATCTTCTGGGCATCGGGTTCAATGAAGACACCGCCTTTCTTTAGTCATACACTTACAGCGTATATGACGCTGAATACGCATTTGATATTCCGCTTCAGATACCGTTGATAAAATATCATAACTTGCTTGTGCTGTCAATAAATCGCAGGAAACGTAAACCTGCTTAAACCGGAAAAAGCGATAATACTGATGCGATGAATTTGAATTAAATCGGCGATTGTGTTAATATTGACTCTGGCGGATCATTCCGTCACATTTTATGCAGCCGGACCGGTAATGATATGAAAAAATTTATCAATTCAATTTCAGATACGCCGAAATCGATTTTTCTCGCCGTCCTTACCGGGCTTCTGAACGTCGTGTTCGTCCTTGTTTCGGGTCAGACGCGGCCGTCGTTTGAAAACGTTTACATATCGGGAATTTCTTTCGCATTCTCTCTTCTGACTTTTGCAATACATATCGCTTTTTGCCTGTTTTGCCGTTTCTCGAAAAAAACGATCATACTTCGCGGCGTATTCATTTATCAGATGGCCGGAGCCGTATCTTACATATTGTTTTTCGCCGGATTTATAGCAGGCCAGGGCGCGGATAACGGACTGACCGCGTTTTTCGCGATATTCGAATGGTGGACGCTCGGATACAGAAATCTGTTCGAAATGCTTTCGCGTTTCACCGGGATCCCGTTCAAATTCACCGGCGGCGTGCTCTATCTCATCATGACTTATATCACCGCTTCGGCGTTTCTCGCGGCGAAAAAGGATATCAGATATGAAAATGAAAAGCGGCTCGATGCTGAAGCGGTATCACAGAAGAGATGAAGCCTCTCAGATCAGATTCTGATCTATATTTCTTTCGTGCTCCGTCCAGTTTCCGTGAAATCTGCCGCTGAAATCGGTTCTTTCAAACCCCGTGTTGTTGAGATAATCTTTCGCAAGCTGTATCGTGCCTGAATCAAGTCTCAGCGCGGTATAAGAATCGAGATATTGAAGAGCGGCGCTTATCGCCGGTACGGGAATGCCGTTGTCGTTCGCGAGAGAAACTATTTCCCTCAGATATGATATATACGACGCGGCGCATTTTCCGAAGTAAGGATCGGCAAAAAGGTTCAGGAGCTTGTTATTCCGGTCAAACGCTTCAATAACGCGGTTAAGGCTTCTCGATCTCGTATAAGTACTCACCTGCATCGTCCTCGCGATGGCGAGAAGGTCGAGATCCCACAGGTATCTGTCGGACGCCGCTCTCAGCAGCGCGAAGCACTGGGCCACGGCGCACAGTCCCGCGAGATAGGTTCCCTTTCTGAGCCTGTCGATAAACGATCTGCGCTCCGAAAGCGGAACCGGAGAGATCTCTATATCATCTATAAGCCGAGACGAAGATATCCTCTCGCTTTTGAGCAAGGACAAGAATCGCATTTCGACAGACGAATAGACAACCGAAAAAGGCATGCCGAGCTTCATCGCCTCGTCGCAGCACCATACGGCTCCCGCGTCGTAATCGACGGCGTCGGAAACGATCTCGGTCATCGGTTTTCCCGTCTCGTTGTCATAACGCGAATAAATATCAGAAAGCATTTCAAGAAAATACGAGCCGGATTCGGTGCTGTTGAGATCCGAAAGGATATCGACCATGTCGTCGTGATCTACGTCGCAGAAACGTCTGATGAGCGATACAGTCTCTATATTGATTTCCATCATCGCATATTCAATTCCGTCCACGACCATTTTTATGTACTGGCCGGAGCCGGCGGGTCCTGTATAAGGAGCGCATATGAATCCGTTTTCATCTCTCGCCGCTATCTCGCCGAAAATCCCTTTCAGGATCTCATATCCTTCATAATACCCGCCCGGCATGATGGCCAGCCCTTCGTCTGACGCGATATGCCCCTTCGGGAAGCCTGTCGGCAGGTATAAGATTCCGCGCTTTTTCTGCTCCTCGACGATATGACCGGCTTTGATATAATTCATATTGCAGAAATTTGAAATAACGTCGCCTGCGTCAAGCTTGAACAGGACCGTGTCGAGGATACGGTCGCTGAGACCGGCGCTTTCGCTGAACATTATGATCTTTCGCGGGATCTCAAGCGCGGACAAAAATGCGTCGAGCTCATATATAAGCTCCATACCGGCCGAAGAGGAACTGTCAAGTATCTTTTTCTGCTCATCCCCGGTCATCGTCTCGAACGAATCAGCATATACGGCGACGTTGAATCCGTGTCTTGCGACAGAGGCGGCTAATTCAAAATCGCTGTTATCATAAATAATGATCCCGACGTCTATCTTTTTCATTTTTTCACTTTCTTCTTCTCATATAATTAACGTACTGCATGAACACGACTCCAGGCTCCTCGAGCTCGGAATACCATCTTTTCACCCATTCAAGGGTAACGTATCCGCTGAAATCATTATTTTTGAGAAGATCAAGTGTTTCGGCCACGGGAACGTCGCCGTATCCCATCATTTTGTATCTTATCTTTCCGTCTTCAGTGACGACCGAATCTTTGACGTGGAGATAGCAGATCCAGTCCCGCAGAACGGAATACGTATATTCTGGCGACTCGCCGAAAAAGCGGTACGGATGATGCACGTCCCACAGAACTCCGAGTGAGTCCCCTCCGGCAGCCTCGACTACCTTCAGAAGTCTTTGCGAATCGGCAAAAACGCCGTTCGTCTCAATAAGCACCCTGACGCCGCTTCCTTTTGCGTACGAGCACAACTTTCCGAGCTGGTCCGATACGAAACCGTCGTCGATATCCTTTCCGGGCTGCGGATCTCTGTCCCCGAGCACACGGACGAAAGGCACTCCGAGAGCGCGGGCAAGATCAATATATTCCTTCCCTTCTGATACCGTAATATCAGCGGCGCTCCTGTCATAAAGATAGCACGCGCTCGTAAGACAGCTTACTGAAAGTCCCATTTTTTTCAATTTTGAAGCGGAACGATCTATATTGTCCGGAGAAAAGGCGGGGATCTTCGGAGCATATATCTCATTTGCTATTCCTCTGATCTCGATCCCGTCGTAACCCATATCCTTTGCCGTGGCCAGTATCACGTCCCAGCTCCAGTCGGGACAGCCAAGAGTCGAAAAAGCTATCTTCATAAAAACCTCCGGTGTCGGAAAAATCTTCGGCATGTGCCGGAAACGCACATTGAGATTATACACCTGATTATCGCCCGAATTCAATCCTCAGTCCTGATATATCTTTTCGATTTCTGATAAGTAACGAATTCAAGCTTCATACCGTCCGCAGAAGCGTAAACGATAAAATCATTAAGGACTTTACGCTGCGCCTCGCTCATTTCATTTGACGGAAAAACCAGCAGGAGCCTTTTCGTTCTTATATCGCCGTCGCGTATAACCGGATGATCAGGTTTCAAAGAGTATCCTTCAGTGCCCGAAAAACCTGTAAATTTGTCTGCTATCTCGCGAAGCTCTTTGGAAAATATTTTCGGATCCTGATAAGTGGGCGCCGTGATATCTATGCTTTTTATCACAGCCGCAGCTCCGGTACGCGGATCAAACGAAGACAGAACAGGAAAATCATAAGGCATATTGCCTCCGAAAATCGATCTCAATATCTTCCCTCTCGCAAAATTATTCAATTCCCACACGGTAACGCCGGACTCACCGATCGAAAGAAGCGGATTATCACCCCTTATCCACGCTCTGCTTCTTAAGGAAGTGCCTATCTTCAGCCAGCCGAACAGTTTACACGAGGCGTACAGCTCGATATCGTCGTTTCCGTTGAAAAAATTGCTCCCGGTAAAAGAAAGTCCGTCCGGAGAAATGAAGCCGCATGACACCAGCGGATCTTTGCTTATATAATGCTCGCAAATGACCTCTGCCATTTTTGAATATAAAATATCATCGCCGGCCGCGGCACATTCCCGAAGTCCTGAAAAGCGGAACAATACGCTGTTCCCTCCGTCGTCGCCGGTTTTTTCATTAATGAAATTTCCGATTTCAGACAGCAATCTGTTTTCAAGCTCCTTTATCCCGTATTCATGATAAAGGATCCCGTAGCCGGAAAGCAATTCCGCAGTCCTGCAAAGCGCTTTTTCAAGACAATTCACGGCAACGACCGTCCTGATGAGCGAAATCCCGAAAATAAGCGTGATCAGAATCACCGGAATTATCAGACAAACCTCAAGGGTGCCGCTGCCTCTAATACGAGACTCTTTTTTCGATCTCAAATTCAAATGCTTCACTTCCTTTTACCTTGAATACCGGGGAGATCAATACGGGTACAAACCTGACTCTGCATCTCACGGTAGTAAACACGGCTGAAAGAGAATATCTTTCTCCGGTATAATCGCTCATCACGATCTCTATAACGTCCGCTATTCTTGCGAGCAGCAATTCTTCCGGCATACCGAGAGTAAGAATTATCAAATATTGCGTATAATCCAGCGCGAACCGGTTATCCGTTCCGCCGTCCTGTCCGGCTTCGCCGGGAAGTCGCGAAAGCAATCCTTCAATAGACGTTTTCCAGGTTTCTTTCGTTTTTACGAGAACCACTTTCTCCCCCTGTCTGAGAGCCTGAACGTCGGCGTAAGACTCGGCGAGAGCCCACGCGCCCATCAGAAGCATAGCGTAAAGCTCGCCGCCTATTCCCGCCGATACCGCGGCGGCTATGGCGTTTCCGACGGCGGAAGCAAATTCATGCTTCTCCGAATCGAGCAGACAATGCATAAAATTGAATCCGAATCTCAATATAAGCAGCATGTTCGATACGTCCCTTATATTCGAATCGCTGTCTTTATGACCTGCAATAATATATTCCTTCATGCATATAAACCCGTCCGGATCATCCGCGGCTGACACGTCCGAATAATCGTAAAAATAACTGTTGACGTAATCGGAGATCATATATCTCGCCGCGGCGTCGCCGGCGATGCCCATTCCCGAAAAAGTATCGTCGGAAAGTCCGAGTACAGGTTCGAGTCCTTCGGAAGACTCAAATCCGTTCATATCCACAATAAACGAATGCACCTCGTCCCGTCTCAAAACAGACGGAAGAAGGTCATATATATTATCGGGGATCACGTAGGAATCAGACCTGTATAAAGACTCAATCCGGACGTTTATCTTGCGCGTATCATATATGCTTAAACTGTCGTCATAGTTGATATAATACCTGCCGACCGAAAGTTTGAAATTCACGTCCGAGGAATCAAAAGCGTTCTTTACGTTCCGTACAAATCGTTCCGCGTTAAAAATCTCTCCGCTCTCATCCGCTCCGTGATCGTCCCCGGTGAGTACAGCTGATTCTTCTGTTTGATCCGGCGCGTCATCAGGATCAGGACCTGAAACGGACCCTCCTCCGGAAGCGAGTCTGTCAACTGCTTTTATATTTTCAGCCAGCCCGGCTGTTTTTGCGTTCAGCGCTTCGATATTTCCGTTGAGGTCTTCGATAAGCCCTTCGTTAGATATTCTTGCGGACGCGTTTTTCAGTTTTGCTATTCTGACTTCGAGCTCCCTCCGGCTCCCGCCGTCCTGAATGCTTTTGATTTTTGATTCGGCAAGAGAAATGTTTCTGTCGATATCGGCCGCTTTGATCTTCAATTCATATATGATTTCAACGGCTCTTACGTTAAAGACCTTGTAAACGTCGATGCCGCTTTTTATCTCCTCAAGAGCCTCCCTTACGGCCGTCAGCCCTGAAATAACGTCCTCGTAAGATCTGATCTTCAGAAGAATCTTACCCGCAGATACAATCAGAATATTGTTTTTCGATCCGTATCCGTTGACGCACATGATATCTCCGGAAAAATATCCCTCTACCGTCTTTTTCAGCTCCTCCGTCAGTCGTCCGGCTTCGGAGAGAGCCTCTTCCGCTCTGGCTATATACAGCGCCGCCCCGGACCCTTTTGCGCTGTCTCCGGTCAGCTCCAGCGCCTTTGCCAGAAATACCGCTCCGTTCGCCGGAGTCCTGTATTTCATATCGCCCGTCACCGCTCTCTTAACAGCGGCCGGTTCCGCAAGCGAGTCGAGCATGGAAAGCTCGTATCCGGTACGCCTTACCTTAGCTGTTCTGATGACGTCAGTCCGCAGAGGCTCTGATATGTATTTTATGAAATCCGTTTCAAAATCGTCATAACGTAAGGCGTTGAAGCCGAGAAGCCCGAATTTCGAAAACAGCATACTGTCGTATGATGCCAGAAGACTGCCGGCCGCCATCTCAGTCCTGAATTCGCAAAAATGACGGGCGGAAATAACGGAAGCCGCATCCATCAGAACGACGTTGAAAATACATACCGCGGACAATACGAGAGCGGTGAAAACGGTCACGTAGCCGCGCCTGTCAGATTTCTTCAAGAACATCGCATATCACCTCCACGGCGTGAGTAATATCCGACGGTTTCACGTTTTTTTCGCTGTTTTCTTCATAATAGCCGATCTGTGCAAAAGATACCTGAGCCGTTTTGATCCCTGCCAGAACGATCCCTAAGGTGAG
>CADBOE010000044.1 GCA_902796205.1 uncultured Ruminococcus sp.
CGTCAATTGAAGCAGGCTCGTCAGTCGCGGGCGCAGGCGTCTCCGGTTCAGGCGTCGCGGGCGCGGCTGTAGCCGGCGCGGCGGTCGCCGGTTCCCCGGTCGGCTGAGCGTCCGTCGCCGGAGCGTCAGTGTTTTCCGCTGATCCTGTCCCCGGCAGGTCGTCCGGAGAGTCGGTCACAACCGCCGGAACGTCGAAAGTGATTTCCGGCGTTGCGTTATCCCGTCTCTCGCAGCCGTTTTTCCGGCATCCCGCCGAGAAGGCCGCCGCTGCCATTGCGAGGGCAATGAGCAGCAGCGCGATCCTTTTGATCATTTCTTTCATTTCTTCTTAGCCTTCTGGATAACTATTCCCGCTATAACGGCAGCAACTGCGACAGCGGCCACGATAACGACGGGAACCACAGGGAATCCGCCGGACTTGCCGCCGGAAGGAGCGTCGGTCTTCTGAGGCGCATCCGTTGCAGCGGGAGCGTCAGTAGCCTTCGGAGCGTCGGTCGCCGCAGGTTTTTCGGTGGGAACCGCCGTCGCCGGAGCCTCCGTAGGAACAGGCGTTGGAGCCTTCGTAGGCGCGGCCGGGAAAGCTTCCCTGCCCTTCGCGGCATATTCAGCCGCAAACGCGTCCGCCGCTTCCTTTGTCGTGAAGAAAGCGAGATAGTAAAACTCCACTACGGTGTCTTCGCGCGTGGTTAAAAACATATCATACCGGCAGTTTCCGACCGTACCGGTCCAGTTGCGCTGCCTGGAGAAGTCGACCGTGACAGACTGGATCTCGTCCGTATCTTTGTAGGAGAACGACTGGTTCTGCGCTTCACCGTAACCGGGATGCTCGTCGGTTCCGTAATAGATCTGTCCGCCCTTCGAGCCGGCTTTCACGTCAACGCGTACGCCCAGCTGCATGAATTTGTAAACGGAGCAATCGACGGGATCCATATATTCCAAATCCGTAAACGTTCCGATAGGCATTTCGAGGAACGGATCATCTCCGCCCGCAACGTATATCTCGTAGCATTTCTTTTCTTCATTATAATAAACGTCGTCGATCTTGCTTTTGATCTGGGATGTCCAGAATTCGTCGTTAAAATCGTCGTCCGTGTCGAAGAGGAGCACTCCGGCCGGCTTCGCGTCGAGCGAGGAAGGATCCAGGGTGGGAGCGGGAGTCCTTTCAGCGGATCTCGCGGGCTCCGTAAAGTTTTTAGCTTCCTCCTCGGTGGCAAAGAACGCCATCCAGGCCACGTAAACGGTATCGCCGTCGACAGCCATGCCGCTTCTTCCTTCGCGGTATGCGCTGTCAAGTCTGATCCTCTGAACGGTCCCTTCCCAGAACGACGCGCCCTCTTCCATTTCGGGCACCAGGTTGTTGGTAGCTCCCTCCTGAGCCGAAATGCCTTCAGGTCCGTTGATGCGGTTGACGCTTTCGACGTTGGCCTTGGTCATATCGAAGACGTAAGTCTTGAATTCGGTCATATTCGGGTCGATATCGAAGTGGAAAACGGTACTTCCGCTGATCGTATGAAGGTCGGTGGAGAAATGGCCTTCAAATTCGGTGCAGTCCGTCAGATTTTTGAGATTGACTGCGACGAACGGGTAATCGGCCGCTTCCATTTCGGCATCCACGATGCTGTCGATGTAAAAATTTGGATCGCCGATCTCCGAAACGTTTTCGGCAACGATCTTTATGGCGTGATCCTCCCACGTGACGTTGCACTCGCTCAGGCCTGTCACCGGATAGACGGTGTTGAAGTCGGCCTCATAATAGAAATCGTACACGTATCCGGGTTCCGCCGCGGAAACCGTCGCCACGGAAAACATCGATACAAGTACGGCCATTGCAAGAAATACTGAAAGCAATCTTGACTTTTTCATTGTTCAGTCTCTCCTTTTTCCGGAATTTTTTATTGTTTACATTTTATACGAAAACGGGGCCGCTGTCAATGAAAATCGGCATAATCTATTCACAATCGCTTCACGCGTTTCGCGGTACGGCGCAGCTGACGGCGTTTGCCAACGCGGGACCGATGTGTTATACTTTCAGGCGAAAAAAGAAACGTTCGCCGCCTCGTCACGGAAGACGGACGGCTGCGGAGGCAGATATCCTGATTATGAAACGGCCGTTCTTACAAAAAATACTGAAAACAACCGCGTTGTCGCTGATCGCGATCGTTATTGCCGCCTCGTCGGCCTCGTGCTCGGGAACGGATTCCCGCAAAAGTCCTCCTGCCGCCCGCGGAACTGGCGCGGTCATCGTTACGCCGGGAGGAAGCGTTGCCACCGCTTCGCCGGACGCTTCCGGTGAACCCGTTCAGTCCGATCTCACGCCCCGCCCCGCTGCGGAAGATCCTCATACGCAGACCCCCGGGCGACGGCTCGATATCGACCCGTCGCAAATACACAGCAGGAGCGTTATAATGAAGGATATCACGACTGGCGAGATCGTCTGTTCGCTCTCTCCGGAGATGAAGATCTTCCCGGCCTCGATGACGAAAATAATGACCGGTCTGCTCGCGGCGGAGCTGATCCCCGACGGCGCGAAGATCACCGTTACGGCCGAAAGCATAGACAAGGCAAACAGTCTCGGTGCTTCCACGGCAGGATTCGCGCCGGGCGAGATCACCGATAAAGAAGGCATTATCGCCGGAATACTTATGAGCTCCGCGGCCGAATGCAGCATTACCGCCGCCGTGCTCATATCCGGCAGCGAGGAGGCCTTCGCTTCGCTGATGAACGAAAGAGCAGCCTCGTACGGAATGAGCGGCACGCATTTTGTGAACTGCACCGGCCTGCACGACGATCAGCACTATACGACCGCGTCCGACCTTCTGAAGCTCACGGAGGCCGCTCTTTCAAATCCGACGTTCCGGCGTTTTTTTACCGAAAAGGAATTTGTCGTAAACGTCGAGCCGCCGCACAAATATCCGTTCACCCTCGTCAGCCTCGTTCACGCAAACGCGGCGTCGTTCGATTACGGAAAAGTGGTTTTCCTCGGCGGAAAAACCGGATACACGCGTCAGGCCGGTCTCTGTCTCGCCTCCTACGCCGCGTACGGCGGTCACGAATATATTCTCATCACCGGGGCCAACGACGGCAGCAGGGAAACGGAGAAATACCATTTTACAGACGCGGCAGTTATTTACGGAGCGCTTCAGGAGGCTGAACGATGAACGGAACGAAGAACGTGATAATAACCGGAGGCGCCACGGGGATCGGCGCCGCATGCTCGAGGCTTTTCGCCGGAAACGGATATAACGTGATAATAAACTGGAACAGTTCGGAGGAGGCCGCAAAATCTCTCGAGGCCGGAATACGCCGTTCGGGCGGCAGCGCGTTCGCCGTGCGGGCCGACGTTTCCACGCCGGAGGGAGCCGAAACGCTCGTTGACCGCTGCGTCAGTCTTTTCGGCGCGCCGGACGTTCTCGTGAACAACGCCGGTATTGCCCCCGTTCAGAAACTTATAACGGACGTCACCCCCGACGAGTACCGGCGTGTAATGGACGTCAATATGGGCGGCGCGTTTTATTGTTCCCGCGCGGCGCTGCCGTCAATGATACACGAAAAATCCGGCTCGATCGTGAACATTTCATCGATCTGGGGCAGGATCGGCGGTTCGTGCGAAACGGTCTACAGCGCGTCAAAAGGAGCCGTGATCGCGTTCACGAAGGCGCTCGCAAAGGAAGTCGGGCCCTCCGGGATACGCGTGAACTGCGTGTGTCCGGGAGTCGTCGACACCAGAATGAACGCGCATCTCGACGGAGAAAGCTTAAAGGAGCTTGCCGGCGCCATTCCCCTGTGCCGCATCGGCACGCCGGAAGAAATAGCCGGGGCCGTGCTGTTTTTAGCGTCGCCGCGGTCATCGTTCATTACGGGAGCCGTTCTGGATGCCGACGGCGGAGGACTGTGCTGACAGCCCTCCGCCGTTATTTTTGCGGATCAGTATCGTGGATTTTATAATATGGCGCTTGATATAGCGCTTAGTAATGCGCTTGAAGCCGTGCGTGAAATCCCGCATGAGATCACGTTTGAGATCACGCCTGAGACCACGCTTGACATCGCACTCGAAGCCGTGACTTCCGCCCGGTCGGTCACTGCGCGTCCCCGAGCTTTTCGATCTTTTCTTCTATATTCTGCAGCCAGTCGCCCTCGAACAGCTCGATCATTCCCTTGTCCGCCGCGGCGGTGAGCTTGGGCTCGATCGGGATCCTCGCGACGGTATCGACGTCGAATCTCTCCGCGGTTTCGCCGAGACGGCTCGGCCCGAACACGTTGATCTCCCTGCCGCAATCGGGGCAGCGGATATAACTCATATTTTCAACGAGCGCGATAACCGGTATTTCCATCAATTTAGCCATTTTCACAGCCTTGCCCACGATCATCGAAACGAGCTCCTGAGGGCTTGTGACGATAACGATGCCGTCGACGGGAAGCGACTGGAATACGGTGAGCGGAACGTCTCCCGTTCCCGGCGGCATGTCGACGAACATATAGTCTACGTCGGACCACACCACGTCGGTCCAGAACTGCTTTACGGTGCCGGCAATGATCGGGCCGCGCCATACGACCGGATCGGTTTCGTCTTCGAGCAGAAGGTTCAGCGACATTACGTCTATCCCGGTCCTGGTGACGGCGGGCAATATCCCCTGCGCGCTTCCAGCGGCTTTTTCGTGCAGGCCGAACGCCTCGGGTATCGAAGGTCCGGTGATGTCGGCGTCAAGGATAGCGGTCTTGTAGCCGCGCCGCTGCATACCGACCGCGAGCAGCGACGTAACGAGAGATTTGCCGACTCCGCCTTTGCCGCTCACGACGGCAATGACTTTTCCCACTCTGCTGTACTGGTTAAGAGCTTCGTGAAGATCCTGCGGCGCCTGTCTGGAAGAGCAGCTTTCCCCGCAGGAGGAACAATCATGTGTGCATTCGCTCATAACAAAATCATCCTCTCAGATAATGAAAGCGGCGCCACGCTCAAGAATCGCTGAAGCGCCTGCCGGATCATTATACTCCCCCGCCGGCAAAAAGAAAAGACGGAGCGCGTTGAACGCGTTGAAGCGAATAACCAGCCAGCCGCGAATTTTTGTCCGGGTGCAGATCGTGTGCAGACCGGAGCAGGCCGGGCAGACGGAGGTTTTCATCATTTTAATGTCGTTCTTGGTTCGAAACTTTCAGCCGCATTTTCC
>CADBOE010000045.1 GCA_902796205.1 uncultured Ruminococcus sp.
ATGCTTTACGGCCGCCATATCAGCATCACCCGTTCTCAGGTCAGCAGACGCGCAAAGAGAAACTGGAAGCCCAATGTGCGCCGCGTTAAGATAATGGACGGACAGACACCCCGTTATGCTTATGTATGCACAGCATGCCTTAGGTCCGGCAAAGTAGCCAGAGCGGTCAAAGCGGAAAAGGCCGTTTGATGGACGAGACATTATTTGCGAACGATTAATGCGATCCTGAACGCGGGATCGTATTTTTCATTTTCAGGACAATCAGGAACGACTACATAGATCAAGATCGGCGACAACGGCGATAACTACGAAGATCAGAGGAAACTGCGCGATATGAAAACAGGAATCGAATGGGACCCGAAAAATTCAATTGACACAATGGAAACGCAGCTCGAGGAGATCCGGGAGCTCGGATACGACTGCGTTGATTTCCAGTCACTCGCGGACACCGACAGCGTCTTCTACAAAGGCGGAGCGGCTGCCCGCAGAAAGCTGGCGTCAAAAGTCCGTAAAGCCGCCGAAAACGCCGGCATAATTATCTCACAGACGCACGGACCGTGGCGTTGGCCGCCCCGTGACTTCACCGAATCCGACAGAGCGGAAAGATTCGAAAAAATGACGACGGCGCTTGAATTGACCGCGGAAGCGGGATGCGCCGACATGGTAATCCATCCGATTATGCCCTACGGCTGCGACCAGGACCCCGAGCCGGAACGGTTTCTCGACATGAACAGGGAATTTTTTTCGCGACTCATCGCCGAGGCCCGGAAAACCGGAGTAGTCGTCGACTTCGAGAACATGCCCATGCCGGCGCTGCGGCTCGCCTCTCCCGCGCAGATAGCGGATTTTGTCAGGGAATTCGACACGCCGTATTTTCGCGTATGTCTCGACACCGGTCACAGCATCATTCTGAAGACGCAGCCGGCGGACGCCGTGCGGCAGACGGGAAACGATCTTCTGCGCGTACTGCACGTTCACGACAACAACGGCGTGTCCGACCTCCATTGGCTGCCGGAAACCGGCGTGATCGACTGGCAGAGCTTCGGCGCCGCCCTCCGCGAAACGGGTTTTGACGGCGTTTTTTCTCTCGAGACCAACGTGCGCCCTGACGGGCTCGATCCGGCGGAACTGCGCGAAAAACGCGCCGTGCTGGCAATGACCGCAAGGCGGCTCGCCAACGGCTGAGCGGACGCCAGTCAGGCCTGTCCCGCTACCATTCCGGAATGAAGCTTTCGCTGATCGTTCCGCCCTCCTGTATATACGCGTACGCCGGCCCCGCCTCCTCGAGAGTATCGACAGCCGACGCATATTCGCCGTCACCGACCGTCCGCAGAAGCTCGGGAAACTTTTCAAGATCAGGATTCCCCTCAGGAAGGGGCGTATATTGATTCATCAGGCTGTATATGATATTGTCGCCGAATTCAGCATACAGCTTTTTTATTATTTTCGATGCGGCGTACGACCGCCCCGGCAGCACGAGATGGCGCACGATGACGCCCCGCTTCAGCATTCCGTCCACGCCGAATTCCGGCTTGCCGCCGGTGATCCTTACCATCTCGCGAAGCGCTTCCCGCGCGTTGGCGCAATATCTGTCCGTGCCGGAATATTTCATCGCGGTCCCGTCGGTCAGATATTTCATATCCGTGAGAAAAACGTCAACGGTTCCCTCGAGCAATTTTATATTCGAGGCAAGCTCGAAGCCTCCGGTGTTGTAAACGACCGGAAGGTCCGTGCCTGAGTCACGCGCGATCCTTACCGCCGCGGCGACAACTGGCATATAGTGAGTGGGAGTAACGAAATTGATATTGTACGCGCCTTTCGCCGCGAGCTCAGCCATCATCGCAGCGAGCTCTCCGGGTCCGGCTTCTCTGTAATTGCGCAGCGCGGAAAAATTCTCCGGTTCGTGCTGTTCTCCGTTGGCAACATTATTTCCCGGCGCCGCGATCATCCCCGCGGCATCTCCGGCGGCAACATTATTCCCCGGCGCCGCGATCATCCCCGCGACATCTCCGGCGGCAACGTTATTCCCCGGCGCCGCGATCACCCCCGCCGCCGAACGCCTGCTTATAGCATAATTCTGACAATAAACGCACCCGAGCGTGCAGCCCGTAAAAAAGATCGCGCCTGAGCCTCGCCCGGGATCGGTCCCCGAAACGCACGGCTCCTCCCATTTATGTATCATGGTAAGAGCGACTCCGGCGCGAACTCCGCCGCCGCAATAACCGCGTTCTCCCGCAAGCCGGTTGACCCCGCACTCGCGCGGGCACAGGCGGCAATTTTCAAACAGCCTGTCGTCAATAATCGATTCCAAGTTCTTTACAGAGCTCCCCGGCCTCAGCGTTCCCGTGCACGGCCGCCCGCTTCAGCGAAAGCCTCGCCTCGTCGCCGCCGACACCCAGCAGCCTGCGCTCGTTGTAAATATACAGCTCCGCGCCTGCATCATCCGCCGCCGCGGCCTTCATGACAAGAGAAAGCCCCTTGCCGAACTGTTCGGCGTCGGTCACTTTCGCCGGCTGACCGCCGTTTCTCGCAACCGAGCGTTCGATATAGATACGCCCTGCTCCGAACTGACCAGCCGGACTGTTTTCCGCGGCGATCAGATACCATTTGAGCGCCTCGTCCGTGTTATTTTCTCCGTCTTCGCTGTAGAGAGCGGCTATCTCGCACTTCCGTGCGTCCGAGAAGGCGTTGACCCTCGAAGTGCAGCGGGGATCCTTCCCGTAGCCGGCCATGAGATACGAATAACCTCTGCGCCATAACTTCCGGAGCTCTTCCGCCTCATACTCGTCCGGGATCCCGTACGCGCGGATCAGAACGTCCGACAGCTCGAACAGCACGCCTGACCTCCCCTGCTCCTCATATACCGATCTGAGCGATTTTTCGGCCTTTTTGAGCAGTTCGGCAGCTTC
>CADBOE010000046.1 GCA_902796205.1 uncultured Ruminococcus sp.
AATGGCCTTTCCGCCGCCCGAATTCAGATAACAATGCGCCACTTCGATATGATGCGGCCCGTTTATCATGCCGGGAGTGGCCCACCACCATTTTATGCCGCGCGGATCGTTATACGAGCTTGTGAGCACTATCGCGTCGTCGTTCGATTCGAAGAAGCATCTTTCGACCTTCACGTGATTCGCGCCGCGTGAGAAGCTGAAGCCGTCGCCCGAAACGCATTTGACCTCGTGGAGCTTCACGTTGGCAATGTAGCCGTTTCTGCTCGCGCTGAAATCCGTATGATAATTATTGGCGCGGACGATCTCCACGTCGCGGAATTCGTAATTCTCGACGCCGATGAACGCCACGCTGATGCAATGTATCCTGTCCTGACAGTTGTTCGGGTACCAGCCTATACGCTTTTCCTCGCTTCCCGTATCCATGCTGCGGATTTTGCCTTTTCCGGTGAGCTTTACGTTGCGGACGAGGCGGGCGAAGATCAGCGGATACGTCGCCACGTGAAGAGCGTGCGTCCAGTTGATGTCCCGCATCGGCACGTCGTGGCCGTAAAAAGGCTTGTATTTGTAATCGGAATCCGTCTGAGACTGCCAAAGAACGGTTCCCTCATCGAGATGAAGGTCAACGTTCGATCTGAGCATTACAGACGTAATGACGTATCTTCCGGTATTGTGGAAAGGCACGACTACACGTCCCCCGCCCAGAGCGCTTACGTGATCAACGGCCGCCTGTATTGCGTCCGTATCGTCCGTAAAAGCGTCGGCAACGGCGCCGAAGTCGAGCACGGAGACCTCCCGCTCCGGCAAATTGAATCCGTACGGATTCGAACAGAAATCGTTATAATTTTCGATATAGAATCGCGGCGCGATCTGCCGCATCACGCCGTCCGGCGTCTCCAGAAAAGCGATGAATTGCGAAGAGAGACGCGTCAGCCTGCCTCGCATGAACGGAAATGACAAAACGGTCTCACCGCCGCCGGTCGCCTTTTCCGCCAGCAGCTCCCTGCCCTCGTATCCGTCGTCGACGTCATACATGAACGTTTCGAATATTCTGACCGTGCCGCCTTCTGACGTATATAGCCTTACCGCGACCGTCCCGCCGTCGGATACGGACGAAATTATCCTGCCGGCGAAAGCTCTTATCGGCTCCTCTTCCTCGGGAGTCACCCTTCTGACGACAGCGTATCCGCTTCCGGCCGGAAATTCAAGCCGGAATCCGGCAAGCCTCCCGCGTGCTCCGGGCACGTCCGAAATATTGAAAAAATATGCCTTCGGTCCGCTGAACGGCTCGATTTCGAATTCTTTCGAGCGTTCCTGCGAATAATCCGGCTCGTCAGCCGTCAGGAACCAGAGCCTCACACGCGCGGCGTCAGAACGGTTCTCCATCACGAAGAAGAGCGTGTTCCGGAGCTCGAGCGGAGCGTTGTATCTGGTATTGTGCGCTTCCGGGAAGAACGGAGATTGAATGTAAGCGGTCTCACCTCCGCCGGATGAAAAATCGAATCTCAAACCGCCGTCGAACGAAAGACGGCCGCCGGAAGCTTCAAAGCTTTTCCAGGCTCCGGGGACTTCAAAAGCAAAATCGCATATTTCTCCGAGCGATACGCTTCCGATCTGGTAGCGGCCCGCCCACGGCTCCGTCCCCTCGTTTCTCACGCCCACTTCGATGGCGCGCACGCACGACGCGCCGGAAAACGACCCGATAGCAAAAGACGTATTGTTCCAGCATTCGGCAAGTATCGGCGCCTCCCCCTCGAAAACGTCGCCGTCGGAATAAAGTCGGACGATGAGCCAATATTGGTCTCCCGGCGCGAAACGGGTTACGTCGGACGCGATACTGAGGCAGGAAGAACCGGACATGTCCACCGGCTCGTCATATTCTTTCCTGAGCATTCTGGGCTGACCGGCCGGCAGCTCCGCGCACGTTCCTTCGACGCACCCTGCGCCTTCGTAATAGCCCTTGAAAGGCGTGTTGGAAAACGAGGTTACGAATTCCGCCTTCTCTGTGCCGTCGGTCGCGAAAAAGCCTTCAGCGTCGTTCATGAAGGTATGAAGTTTTTTTTCATTCGCCAGCGGGTATCTTTTAGTGATAGCGTTTTTTATCATTTTCAGTATCGCTCCTTAGCCGTGTCCGTGTCAGTTCAGATCGTCGTCTTCCGCGGGACCGGTTTCCATCGTTCTTCGCCTGTCATTTTAAACGGTTTGGATTTAACTGTCAAATGATTGAGCGCGTTTTATTTCTCATTTGCTTTCTGAAATTGTTCCGAGATAAATCCCGGAATCAGGCTGAGATCAGCAGGCAACGCGGGGAACGAGCCGGAAATGAGCCGGAAACGTGCAGGAAACCAGCCAGCGAGAATAAAACGCGGAAAATAAAACGCGGAAAATAAAATTTGACAAATCGGCGTCAAGGGTGTATTATGCGCACATATCGGGCTTGTAGCTCAGTTGGGAGAGCGCTGCGTTCGCAACGCAGAGGTCATGGGTTCGAATCCCACCAGGTCCATAAAAGTGAAGGGAGCTGTAAAAAAAGTCCCGTGCAAGGCCGGCAATCAATCGCTACACGGCAGAAGATTGCCGGTCTCGTCATTTTTTTAGCAAGGGTACCGTTTTTTGGGAAGCGAAAGCGTCATCAACTTGTTTCTGCGCATGGTAAAAATACCAAAGATATCGTTGAGGGCGGTATTCTCACCGAAAACTATACGGATGTTCATAGTAACGATGATGACGGTGAACAGACAAT
>CADBOE010000047.1 GCA_902796205.1 uncultured Ruminococcus sp.
CGTCTGTGCTTCGACGAGTCGTTCGCTGCAATATTTTTCACGCAGCAGAGGCTTTTCTATCTTTCCGGTTGGATTTCTCGGAACGTCCGCAAATATGACGCGGCGCGGTCTTTTATATCTGGGCATCCCGCGGCAGAAAGCGTTCACTTCGTCCTCGGTGAGCGTCATTCCGGGCTTGACCTCGATGATCGCGGCGGCGATCTCGCCGAGCCTCTTGTCCGGAAGTCCGATGACGGCCACGTCCTTTACAGCGTCAAGCTCTCTGAGGAAGTCTTCTATCTGCACCGGATAAAGATTCTCACCGCCCGTAATAATGACGTCTTTCTTCCTGTCGACGAGATATATGAAGCCCTGACCGTCCTCGCGGGCCATGTCTCCGGTGGCGAGCCAGCCGTCGTGAAGGACTTCTGCGGTGGCTTCGGGATTTTTATAATAGCACGTCATAACTCCGGGGCCTTTTACCCAGAGCTCGCCGACCTGCCCGCGGGCGACAGGCGAACCTTTTTCGTCGCATATCATCGTTTCCCACAGATATCCGGCCTTGCCTATCGAACCGACGTGATCGATATTCTCCACTCCGAGATGGACGCAGCCGGGGCCGATGGACTCTGACAATCCGTAATTCGTATCGTAATCGTGGTTCGGAAAATGCTCCTTCCAGCGCCTAATAAGAGACGGCGGAACGGGCTGGGCGCCGATATGCATCAGTCTCCACGCCGAAAGGTCGTATTCGCCGAGGTCGATCTCCCCGCGGTCGATGGCGTCGAGAATATCCTGCGCCCACGGCACGAGAAGCCATACGATCGAAGCGTGCTCGAGGGCCGCCGTTCTGATTATCCACTCCGGTGTCACGCCGCGAAGAAGCACCGCGCGGGAGCACGAAATAAGAGAGCCGAACCAGTGCATTTTCGCGCCGGTATGGTAAAGAGGCGGAATGCATATAAAAACGTCGTCTTTTTTCTGCCCGTGATGAGCCTGCTCCGTGCGGCAGGAGCTGATGAGCGCGAGATGCCTGTGCAGGATCGCCTTCGGAAAGCCGGTCGTGCCGGACGAAAAATAAATGGCGGCAAAATCATCCTCGGTGAGCTCGGCTGATACTTTCGGCTTCGCGCTGGACGCGTAGTCGAGCATTTCGAGCATATCGGTCGCGAATTCGGGTATCGTATCGTGAAGCCCGGACGCGCAGTAAAGCAGCCTGATCGAGCCGAGAGACGGAAGTTTTTCCTCGATCCTGCTGATGAACTCCTGACCGAATATCAGATATGACGAATCGGACAAATCGAGGCAGTACGAAATCTCGTCGGCGGTGTACCTGTAATTCATCGGTACGGCGAGAGCGCCGCTCTTCAGGACGCCGAAATAGATGGGAAGCCACTCGAGGCAGTTCATAAGAAGTATGGCTACCTTGTCGCCTTTTTTTACTCCCTGGGAAAGCAGATAGTTCGCCACGCGGTTCGCTTTCGAATCGAACTCCCCCCACGTCAGCTCCTTGCGGAGCTTCGCGTCGGTGCCGCCTTCGTTTAGACCGAATTCCCTCCAGTCCTCTTTCCGGGATCTGATATTCGGATTGAATTCGACAAGAGCGACTTCGCCGCCCGCGGTTTTAGCGTTTTTTTCCAACAGATCGATGATTGTCATAAACTGATGCCTCTTTATTTTTATGAATGAACAACGGCAGAGATGATAGCATTTCACGCGGGCGTTGTCAACTTCCGCGATTTGTTCCGCGCTTTGTTCCGGAGGGGTCCGGAGCTGTCCTGAGCTGTTCCGGACGATCCGGCGCAAGCGTCACGGAACAGCCGTTCCGTCGAGAATATTTCTGTAATCGTCAAGATTCTTTCTGAGCAAAGACGGAATGTTCAGCTCGTAAGGGCAGCGCGTCATGCACACGCCGCAGCCGGTGCATTCGTCTATCTTCAGCATTTCATTGCGCCAGCGTTCCGACAGCCACGCCTCGCTCGGCGCCCTCCTTATCATCTGGGACATTCTGGCGCATTGATTTATCTGGATGCCGGACGTGCACGGCATGCAATAGCCGCAGCCCCTGCAGAAGCCGTCCATCAGCTCGAGCCGGTCCTTCCTGATGATCTCTTTTACGGTTTCATCCATTTCAGGCTCGTGTCCGAAGAAGGAAAGCCATTCGTCGAGTTCGCTTTCACGCTGTATTCCCCATATAGGCAGCACGTCGTAGCCGCTCATAAACGCCATGCACGCTCTCGCGTCGGTCAGCAGTCCGCCGGAGAGTCCCTTCATGGCGATGAAGCCTATTCCGGCAGAGACGCATTTTTCGACGAGCTTTACGTCGCGATCAGAAGCGAGATAAGAGAACGGGTATTGAAGCGTCTCGTACAGACCCGATCCGGCGATCTCCTCGGCGATTCCGATCTTGTGAGCGGTGATGCCTATGTGCCGTATCATCCCCCCGGCTTTGGCCTCAAGAAGCGCCTCATACATGCCTGTCCCGTCGCCCGGGCGGTAGCACTGTCCGACGCAATGCAGCTGATAAACGTCGATATAATCGGTCCTGAGAAGTCTGAGACTCGTATCGAGGTCCCGGAAGAACTGTTCGGGAGTCTTTGCCTGCGTTTTGGTTGCGATAAAAATTTTATCCCGCATCCCTTCGAAGGCAAGTCCGACCTTTTCCTCGCTGTCCGTGTATGCTCTCGCGGTGTCGAAGAACGTCATACCGCCCTCGTACGCCCTTTGAAGAAGGGATACGGCCACCGCCGTGCTTACGCGCTGTATCGGAAGAGCGCCGAACGCGTTCTGCGGGGTGGTTATTCCGGTTTTTCCGAGTGTGACGGTTTTCATATGCTCATCTCCGCGCGACTTTCTCAGTCAAGTATTACGATCCTTCCCTCAACGTGAGCGTCGAGCCCGGGATGCGTGGTAAAGAATTCCTCGACGATATTGTTCACGGACGTCGCAACGACTCTCGGCCGCATGCGCTTTTTCACCGGCTCGAAGGGCACGTTGAAAAAGTCTTCGAAGTTGTTGTAATGATAATTCTGAAGCGCGATCAGGAACTCGTCGCCGTCTTCGATCTCTTTTCCGCGGAAGGAAAGCTCCTCGAAGGAGCGCGTGCTTTTTCTGTAAACGATCCTGACGCCTTTTGAATATTGATAGAATTCGGTATGGCCTTCCCACGCCTCGTCCCGGAAAACGTATGAGATCATCCTTCTGAATTCCTCTCCCGTCACTTTTATCATGTACAGGGCATCGTCGAAAGGCGTGTTCTCGATCATATCCTGATATTCGACTATGGGGCCCATCGCTTTCTTGCGTATGGCGCCGGAGCCCATCATCATGATATCGAAGCTCGATTCCCACTGAAGGAGATCCGCGTAAAGATTGCCCATCTCCGTCTCCTGAATACGCGACGGATGCGTCAGCTCGCGGGCAAAATTGGTGACGACGCGCCTGTATTTCGCGTCCGTCTGCGTTTTGAACCGGTCGACCATCTCGGTGATCACAGGATCTTCCGGCGCGGTGAATTCGTTTATGACCTGGGTATACCACTTAATAGCGGTGATCTTTTTTTCCTCGTCGTCATACTCGATATCGAACCGGCCGATCTGTCCCGTCCCGGTCCCAGCCTGAACGATGGGAATGCCGTTGACCGTTTCCATCTCCTCCATCAGCGTATGGGAATGGCCGCCTATTATCAGGTCGACACCCCATTCCGGATTCAGCAAAGACGCGAGCTCGCGGTCCTTTTCTATCCCCACGTGCGTGAGCAATATGAAAATGTCCGTTTCCTTCGTGCGGTAGTTGTCAGCCATTATGCCGACTTCCTTCGCGGCTTCGGCGACGTCGATATACGTTCCGATGACCTTTTCGCTCTTTGTCGACGCCATAACCTCCTCGGTCAGTAGTCCCACAACCATCACGCGCATGCCGCCCACTTCGAGATTGATATACGGGCTGAAAAGCCTCGCGTTGTTGAGGGTTATGAACAGATCGGCGTTGATAATGGGAAAATGAGCGCATTTTTCGAGGAAAAGCAGGTGCGCGATCCCGTAGTCGACCTCGTGATTTCCGATCGTGGAGACGTCGGGAGCGAGAAGATTCATGAGCTCGATGGTGGACAATCCCATATATTCGGAGTCGATGACCGAGCCGCGGAACATGTCGCCGGCATTGAGATATATCACGTTTTCCTCCTCGGCCCGGACCTGCCTGACGTAACCGGACAGCCTCGACAGTCCGCCAGTCATCACGTTGTTCCTGCCAGTTACCGGAAGAAAAGCGCCGTGCATATCGTTTGAATGTAATATCGTGAGCTTCTTTTTCAAATCAGAGTCACTCCTTCCTTCATTGACCCGCGATCGACGGCAGGCGCGTTCAGAAGACTGTCAAACAGCGCCTCCCCGATATAATTTCTTGCCGCCCTGACCCACGCGCCTTCCGATTCGGTGTCCATCGCCGCGATCGCGTGGCAGATGAGCTTGCGGCGTCCCGGCTCCGGGAAGAGGTGCAGCTCGTCCGTATATCCGCCCGAGCAGCGCAGCCCGAGATGAAGGCCGTATTCGTCGCTGTCCTGAAGATCGGCGTGTCGGTGTATCAGGAACATTTCGATGCCCTTCGTCCGCCTGATTTTGAGATACGCGAGCACGAAGGCGTACGCTCCCTGCTCTTCGGTATAAGGCGCGTCGTCGCGGGTATTGAACCCCTGCTCGTCGAACAGCACCCTTCTCGGCCTTCCCCTGTACTGAAACTCGGGCTGCGAAAGCAGAGCGGGCCAGACTTCCAGATTCTTCATGGTTATGATCGACGTATCGAATGAAAACACGGGATTCCTGTCGTTGTAAAAATCGGGATAATTCAGATTTTCCGGGTACGGGTGAGCCGATACGCCCCAGTCGAAATCGCCGTCGCGGCGGGTGTAGCGGACCAGATGCATCAGGCAGTCGCGAGCCGGATAATAATGCGTCGGGTCAGGCTCCGCGAGCCTGGTGAAATTCATTTCGAGAGAAACGTTGGCGCGGTAATTTGTATTGTAGCGGCCGGCAATGAGCGCGGCGAGCCTCAGCGCGACCGAGTACTCCTCCATGAAATCCTCGCACCTCATCGGTCCGGCGTTGTGCCAAACGCGCTGCGAATTGATCTCGTTTCCGATATCGATGCGGGTCGACCAGCCGTACGGGCTGTCGGGGGAAGCGTACCGCCTGAATATGAAATCGAGACACGCGCAGAAATGATCGAGTCCGGCCTCTGTCCGGAGATTCACCGCGCTGATCTCGACCCCTTCAAAATCCTCCTCGTAGCCGGGATGCTTCAAAATATCAAAAAATTCCCTGTCGGCCTTTTTCAGCTGAAAATCGCGTCTGTTTATGAATCTTATCAGGGTGGGGATCCCTTTTTGGGCAAGTTTTGACAAGAACGAATCGTGAATTCCGACCATTTCCCTGTCGAAATAAAACTTTTTCCCGTTCCAGACGTACTCTATATCGTCCGGCTTCGGGTCGGCGGTCATCAGCCATACCTCGTCGATCTCGTCCATCATGCATCCGAAACGCATATATTCAACGTCCTCGTCGGGAGCGAGCATCCAGGTCCCTATCGGCCGGCGCACCTCCGGTCCCGGATCGTCCGAGAGCGGATAACCTTCCTCAAAGTCCGTCACGAAGCATACGCCGCCGGCCTTCTGTCCGCGCGAGATGATCTCGAATCTGCATATAAACAGCTCATACTCATCCGAGGACGGCATAAACGCCGACGCGGAGTTCCCTTCCGGCCTTACTTCCGCCGTGCAGGACGCCGCCAGTCTTCCGGGATATCTTCCGCTTCCGGCTGAGCTTCCGTCGATCAGCGGAACGTAAGCGTTAATAAGAACTTCCTTATCGCCGTGCGCGGCTCCGTCAAGCTCGAACCGTATTCCGGCCGCCGAGGCAATAATTCTGTTGATTTTCATTCTGTCAGCGCCCTCCTGTTATTCAAGCTGCGCGCGGCATACGGGGCCGCTCAGAATCCGAGATCGTCGTTCACAAGTATTACGTGTATTCTTCCCTTATGGCGCGAATAACGCGTTATGAGAAACTGGCAGCAGATCGTATCGGGAGATTTGCAATCAAAGCACGCTCCGGTTTTCGCGCAGGGAGTGGACAGTCCGAACCGCTGCGCGTTTACCGGCGCGGCGACGTTTCTCGCGCGCTTCATCGCGCTGTCAAGGTCGGGGCAGATCTTGTTCATTCCGACGATTACGATGACCTTTTTCGGGCCCTGCGCTATCGCGGAGACGCGGTTCGCGTTGCCGTCGATATTGACCATGACGCCGTCCTCGGTCATCGCGTTGGCGCCGGTCAGAAAGAAGTCCGCGTCGTACCCGTCGAGCATCGCCTGTCTCTTATCCTGATACGCGCCGCGGTCGATAAACCTGAAATTTCCGTCCCTGACCGCCTGCTGAAGACCGATCTCCTGAGCGCTCAGCGCGCCGCCCATGGTGACGGAGCTTCCTTCGGGAATGAGTCCGAGAGCGGTTCTGAGCGCTTCCTCCCTGCTTTCGGCCCAGTACGCGTCCATATTTCTGGAACGCAATCCGTCCATGAGCTTCCGTGCGAGCAGTCTTCTTCGTGTTCTGATTATCTCATTCATCGTTCCCGTCTCCTTTTTTTCTGCCGGCGATGCTTTCGGCAAGCGGGAGAGAAATGCAGAAAAGCGCCAGCAGCGTTACGCTCATAAATATTGCGCCAACGATATCGGTCAACCAGTGGACGCCGGAGATCAATCTGCCGAATACCGTTATGAGCGCGATCATGACGCACAACGCCCTTATGCTGGTCTGAAGGCGTCTGTCTTTGACGAACCGTCCCGTCACGAGAAACGCAGCCCCCGCTACGACGCATACGAGCATCGTGTGGGACGACGGAAAGGAGGCCTCGGGAGCCGTCTTTCCTTCCATGATGATCGGCCTGAAATTGATTTCGAGCTTATCGAACAATACGTATAAAAAGACCGTGACGGCGAAAATTATGCCCATCGCCGGAAGCGAAGGCTCCACTTTTCTGAGGCTTCGCGTTCTGATCAGCTGCACGACGCCGGTAACCGCGAAAGCCGAGGCGGTCAATATCGCGACGATACCGGTGATCTGAGTAACCGTATACCAGCCTTTATTGAATCCCGTAAGAGCGTGGAAGCCCTGATTCAGCTTTGAAAGACCGATCTCCCCTCCCGTGGCTTCCACGGCAGCCACGTCGACGTTTTTCGTAAGCAGTATCAGCAATATGAACAGCGCGAGCGAAACGGCTCCCGTAACGGCCGGTATGAGAAACTTATTCCGTTGCGTCATGCAGCGGGCCTCCTTCTCTTTTTTCTGATGCGGCGCACGATCCACAACGTCAGAAGTCCGACCACGGTCGCGCCGATAACGACGAAGTTCACGATCCTGATTATCGTATATCTTCTCAGAGCCTTCTGCTCTTTTTCTCCCAGCTCGACGACAAAATTCGTGTCGGTGGACCGCATATATCCGCCTTCGTTATAGTTGAAAGATATGCCGGAAAGGCGCGATTCGTAGCTGAGAACTTTGTCACGCTCTCCGGATCCTCCGTCAGGCTCGCGGTAATAAAATACCTGCATAAATTCAGGCGCTTTTCTAAGCGTCCCGCGGAGCACGTCGAGCATCGAATACGAAAGCTGCTTGTATTCGTCAAACGTGAGTTTTTCGCCGGAAAGCTTCACTTCAAGCTCGAGAGTATCTCCGTATTTTTCGAGAAGCGCGGCCGGATCCGGTTCTCCGCCGCCCGCCGTCTCGTTCAGAGGCACTCTTATATGCGAACTCATTTCGAGCGATTTCCCGTTGGCGGCCGCATCCCATTTTTCCGTCATATACGAGCGCAGGAATTCGCCTACCGCCTCGTCCGAAACGGGATCGCACATGAAATTATCGTAAAAGCCGTCATATCTGACCCTGAATCCCTTCGCGGCCATTCTGAACGTGCCTTTGTCGCAGACGCAGTCGTACTCGAACCTGCCCCTCGCTGCGTTGAAGCCTGAGGAAGTGATTTTAAGCCCGGAAAGCTCGCTTTTATAATTTCTGTTCAGGTACGACCTTACCGTTATGCGGTCGAGAAATTCGCCTCCGGCGCTTCCGGTCGATTCGAGATAGAGGATAAAGGAACCGGCGACAAGTAAAGCCAAAAGGATAAAAAGCACCACGCGCCCGGCGCGCCGCTTCTTATCCTTCCGTTCGTAATCGTATTCGCGATTTATATGACTTTCAGAATCGATATCTGCCATATTTTACAGTACGCGCCCGTCAGCACGACGTTATGGCAGCAAACTCGTCAAGTTTCAGGCTCGCGCCGCCGACAAGTCCGCCGTCTATATCATCCATGCCGAAAAGCTCTGCAGCGTTCTCGGCTTTTACGCTGCCGCCGTACTGTATGCGGACAACGGACGATATTCTCTTTCCGTAAAGCTCCTTCACCGTCATACGGATGATCCTGCAGACTTCCTCGGCCTGCTCAGCGGTGGCGGTCCTGCCCGTGCCGATCGCCCAGATAGGCTCGTAGGCAATGACCAGCTTCTTCACCTGCTCGGCGGTGAGACCGACGAGAGCGGCCTTCACCTGGTAGCGGATATGCTCGGCGGTGAGTCCGGCGTCGCGCTGCGCCAGCGTTTCTCCGACGCACACGATGGGTCTCATGTCGTACTTGTAAACGGCGTGGACTTTTTTGTTCACGATCTCATCCGTCTCGCCGAAATATTCTCTGCGTTCGGAATGGCCGACGATAACGTACTTGACTCCCAGATCGCGGAGCATGGGGCCGGAGACCTCTCCGGTGTACGCGCCCTTTTCCTCAAAATACATATTCTGGGCGGCGATCTTTATACGGCTCCCTCTCGAAGCGGTAACGGCTGTCTGGATGGCGACGAACGGTACGGCGCACACCACCTCCGTGCGGCTGAATTTTATCATCGGCTTGAGAGCCTTGATAAAAGCGGACGCTTCCGCAGGAGTTTTATTCATTTTCCAGTTTCCTGCAACTATCCTCTTTCTCTTGTCCATCTTATGATCCTTCCTTTCATAATGTCCATAAATGGCGAAAAGTGAATTTATTCAACTGTCATTCGCGGTCCTGCCGCGGCGCGTCAATCCTTGTCCTCGAGGCAGGCGATTCCGGGAAGAACTTTTCCTTCGAGGAATTCAAGAGACGCTCCGCCTCCGGTGGAAATGTGCGTGATCGTATGAGCAAATCCGAGCTTTTCGATAGCGGCCGCGGAATCTCCGCCTCCGACTATCGTCGTTGCTGAAGTGTGGGAAAGAGCTTCGGCGACGGCGATCGTTCCTCTTGCGAGCGCAGGATTCTCCGTTACGCCCATAGGCCCGTTCCAGACGACCGTCTTCGCGTTCTTTACGGCGTCGCAGAAAATTTTGTCCGTCTCGGGTCCGATATCGAGTCCCATCATATCGTCGGGGATGGAATCAACGGAATATACCGCGGTCTCGATCGGAGCGCTGATGGGATCCGGAAAACTGCCGGTGCATACGCAGTCGACGGGCAGCAGTATCTTTACGCCCTTTTCCTTCGCCTTTTCCATCATCTCGCGGCAGTAATCGATCTTCGATTCGTCGACAAGCGATTTTCCGACGTTAAGGCCTTTCGCCCTGAGGAACGTAAACGCCATGCCGCCGCCGATGATGAGCGTGTCGGCCTTGTTGAGAAGGTTCTCAATAACGCTGAGCTTGTCGGAGACCTTCGCGCCGCCGAGGATGGTGACGAACGGTCTGTCGGGATCGACGAGAGCCTTGCCCATGATACTGATTTCCTTTTCGATCAGCATACCGGAAACGGCGGGAAGATAATCGGCGATGCCGGCGGTGGTGGCGTGCGCTCTGTGCGCGGTTCCGAACGCGTCGTTAACGTATATCTCGGCAAAGGACGCGAGCTTTCTTGCGAATTCGGGATCGTTTTTCTCCTCTTCGGCATGGAATCTGGCGTTCTCGAGCATAAGCACCTGTCCGTTTTCAAGAGCGGCGACTTTCGCTTCGGCGTCGGGTCCGACCACGTCCGCAGCCTGGATAACGGGACGTCCGAGAAGTTCGGCGAGGCGCTTCGAGGCGGGAGCCATCGAATATTTCGGATTGAACTGTCCCTTCGGTCTTCCGAGGTGGGAAACGAGGATAGTCTTTGCGTTATGATCTACGAGATATCTGATGGTAGGAAGAGCTCCGACGATCCTCTTGTCGTCGGTAATATTTCCTTCGGCGTCAAAAGGAACGTTGAAATCGACGCGCACGATCACTTTTTTTCCGGCGACGTCGATATCTTCAACGCTTTTCTTGTTATACAAACTCATTGAATGCACACTCCTTGATTGCATAATAATATTTTGTTCCGTTTTCGGCATTTTATCAATACGCATAAAACGCTTTCGCTATTTTACACATATTTCCGCAATGAGTCAAGGCTAACCGAAAAA